>NZ_JAGWCZ010000004.1:0-270013 GCF_020657855.1 Clostridioides sp. ZZV14-6153
ATCAAACTCTCAAATAAAAGTTTATCAGGCTCAGATACTATTGTTATCAAAATATCTGGCTTTATGGTTTGTTTCTTGTTTTATAAATTAACCTACTGTTTAATTTTCAAAGTTCATTTTATTAAATCAATCATTTTGTACTCATTATTTTCTTGTTCCTTGTTGAGCACATTTATTATAATAACACCTTATCCTAATATGGTCAACTACTTTTTTACATTTTTTCTTAAATTTATTAATTATTCATATTTTATAATACTATTGCGACTTTATTTTCAAATATGTAACTATTATTAATAACAATTTCCAACTATAATAATACTATATATAATTACTATTAATTTAGAAGGGAGCTATAAAATGCTTAGAAAGATACTATACTTTTTGACAATACTTTCTATATCTATTTTTTTCATTGTTGGATGTTCAAACTCACAAAAAAAACAAAACACAGACCAGAATAAAGAAATATCAACGCAAGAAGATTCTCAAAATGTTGATGATAGTAAAGATACTTCCAATATAACTGTTTCAGATGGAACAGACAGTCTATCAAATAAAGATACTGTAAACAATGATAATGAAAAATTAGACGTGTCATCTTTGGATAATACCGCTCTTGATTGGTTTTATATACCAAATACTAAACATCAAACTCCAGAAGTAAATACTGATATCAAATTTAATTTTTCTGACTATAGTGCTATATATAATGGTCCCATCAAAGATGGTCAAAAAACATTATATCTTACATTTGATGAAGGTTATGAAAATGGATATACATCAAAGATACTAGATGTTTTAAAAAAAAATAAAGTAAAGGCTGTTTTTTTCGTTACATCTCCATACATAAAAGAAAATAAAGATTTGATAAAAAGAATGGTTGCAGAAGGTCACATAGTTGGAAGCCACAGTAAAACGCATCCTTCTATGCCAACAAAAACAAGCAATCTAAAAAGCTTTAATAATGAATTTGAAGATGTTGAAAAACTTTATAAAGATTTAACTGGAAAAAATATAGTTAAGTTTTTCAGACCTCCTATGGGTAAGTATTCAGAAAAAAGCTTAGCAATGACTAAAAATCTAGGCTATAAAACTATATTTTGGAGTTTCGCATATAGGGACTGGGACACTGAAAAACAACCATCACATGAGGAAGCCAAGAAAAAAATAATGGATAATTTACACGATGGTTCTATCTTATTACTACATGCTGTTTCTAAAACTAGTACAGAAATTCTAAGTGATTTTATATCAGATGCTAGAAAGCTAGGATACAATTTTGAACTTCTAAATTATTAACATTTAGAAGTATATTTAAAAGCTATACTTTAAGTATAATATTTATATATTAATTTACATAAACGATTTCAAATTAAATACTTCCAATAAAAAATAGATGTATAGTTTTTACATAAACAAAAGTCTTTTGATAGGTAATAACTGTGCATCTATTTTTAATTTATATAATCTTTTATTTTTAATTTATATATAAGTTTTGTTAATCTACAAGTAAAATAATATTAGTTTTTATTTGCTAAATAATGAATACTGCTACTATAGTTGTTACAATGAGTCCTGTTATAACAGGAATAAAATTCCTTTTTGCCAACTCAATAGGACTAACTCCACAAATTGCGGCTGCTGAAATAAGCCCCCAAGGAACTAGACATCCTCCACCAACCCAAATACCACTAATTTGACCTAATGCTGCTAATGCACCAACACTTGCATTAATAGCAGTTCCAAATACAGATGCAAGTGAACCAACTAATGAAATTCCAGAGAACCCAGAACCATCAAGCCCAGTTATTGCACCTACTACAGTTTCTATACCTGATACTGCAAATTTATTAAGTGGTATCGTTTGAGAAAGAGCTATCCCTATATCTGATAATAATCCTTGAGAACCAGGGGTTAATACCTTTCCAAATACACCAGTTAAAGGTGCAACTTCTCCCATGTAGAAAAACGCTGCTATTGGTATAATCGCACCAAATATCTTTATACCAAACACAAAACCATCTATTATATTTTCACACACATTTTCAAGACTATCTTTGCCGAAATTTATAGTATTTATAATAATTATTAGAAACACTGCTGTTCCTCCTAAAAGAGCTGATGCATCTCCTCCTTTTAGGTCAAACATATACATAGCAATTATATCAGCAAGAAATCCTAAAGCTACTAAAATAGTTGCTATCTTAGATTTTCCATTAAATTCTTTTACTTCTTCACTTTCAAAATCTTTAAGCTCTTCTCTAAACATTCCTTTATTGATATCCCTTTTTAATGTATAAAATGCCATCGATATCGTTACAATTCCCATTACCCAAAATAAAATCATACCATCATTTATGACATATGATACTGCTACTCCTGCTGCACCAGCTGTTATACTTGGAGCTCCCTGAATAACAAAGTCTGTAGATAAGGCAAGACCATGACCAAATAAGTTTAATGCTACTGCAACACCAATCGCTGGTAATCCAGCTCTAATAGCAACAGGTAAAAATACAGCCCCAACTAAGGCAACAGCTGGAGTTGGCCAGAAAAACCAAGAAAGAATCAACATTACAAATCCAGTTACAAAAAATGCTGTGTTAGAATTTCTTATAACTTTGGAAAATGGTCTTACCATATACTGTATGGCATTATTCGCTTCTAGAGCTTTAGATAAAGCTACCATAATTGCTATAATTAAAATAATCGGTCCCAACTCATTTAAAGATATAATAAACGAGTTAAACACTGCTGTTATAGCTCCAAAGATATTTTTTTCAAAGAATAACCCCATGAAGAAAACACCTAATATACATGGTACTATAGTATCTTTTTTCATAAGCATAGTAATTAAGATAATTACCATAAATACAATGTAAATATAATGCGCTCCTGTTAAAACCATATTATTATGTCCCCTTTTTTTAAGATAATAATATTATATGGTCTTACAAGTAAACTTGTTACTTGGTCATAGGTACATAACAATTAACATATGCAGTACTTAGCAGTACTTAATTGAGACATTTATGATTCATTTACTGGAATAGATATTTCAATAGAAAACTCTTTGTCACCTGAGTTTACATTTATACTTCCATTGTGATATGCAATTATCTTTTCACAGTTTTTTAAGCCAATTCCAAAACTTTCTACATTTTTATGAATGTTACTAACTTTGTTTTTTTGTATAATTAGCAACTTACCATCTTCAACTTTAATTAAAAATACTATTGGTCTATCCCTTCTTGCATACTTTATTATGTTAGAACATAAATTATCAAATATTCTTCTAAATTGTGTTACATCTACATAAATATGATATTGGTTATAAAGTTCATTCTCTATTTTTATATGAAACCCCTTTTCTTCCAATGTATATGAACTATCTAAAAGCAGTTGAAATATAAATTCATTTGCATTAATCTTTTCATACTTTTTAGACACTTCTTCTTCCGAATTAACAAAATGTGTAAAAAGGTCATCTGTCAAATCTTTTATCTGATATGCCTTTAATCTTACATTTTTTATATATTGCTCCAATTGCTCAGGGCTATTATACTTATGATCTTTAATTAAATCCAAATAGCAAATTACTGATGTCAATGGAGTTCTGACATCATGTGATATAGAAGTTACTATATCTTTATTTTTATTCTTCATTTCTCTTTCTTTTATAAGCTGATTATCAAGTGCTTGACTCATCTCATTAATACTAGATGCAAGTGATGATAATTCATCGTTCCCCTTAACAGGAATTCTATACTTTAAACTACCACTTTCTACTATCTTTATACCCATCTCTATTTTTCTTAGATATTTAATCTTTCTACTCAACAACAATAAAAATGTTACAATAAATGTAATTGCCATAAATGTGATAGAAACAGCATCTATAAAGTTTTGAAATCGAAATCTAAACAGTGCTACTATAACTACACTAGCTTTAATATCAGAAAATTGTATCTCATAATGTCTAGCCATAGAGCTACTATAAAATTCATTTTCTTCACTCTTATCAGGTAACTCATTTGGGTAGTACAATGTATCATAAAAAATCTTATCTCCTTCATATACTTTCATAGATACAAACCAATTGTCATTATTCCAATTTGATATATCTTCTACATCATTTGAACTTATATTTTTATCATTCACATAGATTTGAAAATCGTCCATTAACTGGTCTGCTTCTCTTTTAAAATATGTTTTACCTTCTGATACATCCTTTACTATTGACTCAACAGCAGAATAAAATGGTATATTTAAAATAAAAGCCACCCCAGCTGAGATTACTACATATACCAATAGTATGACACCCAACTTTGATGGCTTAATTTTGCTAATCAATATAGTACCCCTTTCCCCATGCAGTTTTTACATATTGTGGATTTTTCTGATCTTTCTCTAGTTTTTTTCTTAAATTTCTAATATGTACCATTATAGTATTATTTGCTGTATAAAAATATTGCTCATTCCAAATACTTTCATATATATTTTCAGACGAGAAAACTTTTTTTCTATTTTTTAGCATAAGAACTAATATGCTATATTCTATAGTTGTCAAAAATATAGTTTCTCCATCCAATATGACATCTTGAGTATCCAAATTTACACATAAACCTTTTGTTTGCAATATATTTGGCTCCTTATTCTTTTCCTTCCCCTGATATATATAATAACGTCTAAGTAGTGACTTAACTCTTGAAATTAACTCAGAATATGAAAAAGGCTTTGATAAATAGTCATCTCCTCCTGCTGAAAACCCAATAACCTTGTCGGAATCTTGAGTTTTCGCAGTTAGAAATAATATTGGAGCTGTTGTTTTTTCTCTAATCTCATTACATGCAACAAACCCTGTCTTTACTGGCATAACAACATCCAAAATAATCAAATCAATTGTACTGTCTACTAAATTTACGGCCTCTTCTCCGTTCGTCGCCATAACAACTTCATAACCTTCGCCAGTCAAAAGTATTTCTACAATTTCCCTAATTTCTGGATTATCATCAGCTACTAAAATTTTTTTTGGAATCTCTTTTATCATCGCTAAGCTCCTTTTTACTATATTTCTTAAATATTTAAAACTATATAAAATATTATACTTTATTAGTAAAAGCTTAGCAATGTCATACGTTTTAATACTTTCTACTATTGTAAGCGCTCTTAAAGTTTAATCAAAACGTATACACATATCACTTATATAAAAAATAAACTATACAATACTATCTTACATAAATAACTTCTTTTACTGACTTAACTTTTTCAGAAGACTTAACATGTGCTACAATACATACTAAACCACTTATAGCAACGAATGCATAAAAACTTATTCCTCTGCTAAGTAACATCGCTGGAACTAGTAAATGACCTGGGAAAAATATCTTAAATAATATCATAAAACTATTTTCAGATGCTCCAACAGCTCCTGGTAATGGTAAAGATGAAACAGCAATATTAAGTAATGATTGTATTGCTAATATTTCAAACACAGTATATGTTGATAGATGGAAAGCTTTGTATACAAAGAATGGTACTAAAAACATAGCTGTTATTTGCACAATAGTTATAAGTAAAATCTTAATTACTAACTTTGGATTTTGTTTTATATATTGAGCACCTTTAATATATTCTTCAATTTGAGAAGTTATCACTTTTCGTGAACCTTCAACATCTTTTATTATTCTTAGTTTTCCTAATAAATTTGTTATGGATATTATGAAGTTATTTACTAATTTTTTTGAAAATATAACTGCAATTACTCCAACAACAAGAGCAACATTCGTTATTACACCATATATCAATAAAATATTCATCCCTCTTACATTGTTTAGTATAAATTCACGTTCCATAATGAACATTATTCCGCTATATGCCAATACAACAACTTGGTGAATGACAACAATAACTAATAATATAAGTGAAGAGTAAGATATGTTTATATCATCCTTCTTCATGTAATAAACTTGTGCTGGTTGACCTCCAGATGCTGAAGGTGTAATTGAGCTAAAATAAAATCCAACAAACGCATATCCCATACATTTTAAAAAAGTAGTTTTTTGATTTAAAGCCTTCATACCTAAATATATATTTATACCTTCGCAAGCAACATATATAAACATCATTGCAAATCCAATTAATATAAACACAGGACTTGCACCTTTTAATGATTTTATTAACGATTCAATTGATTGACCTCTAAAAACAAAGTATCCAGTTATGCCCATTAGTAAAACTAAGAAGGCTACACTACCTAAGGATTTATTTCTCTTTTCAGTTTTACTTATCATAACTACATCCTTTCTGGTGTTACAAATTTGAAACCACTGGCTTTAAGTTTTGGAATAGCTATCTTTAATGCTTCAATAGTACGTTCAGGTGCTCCAACTGCCCCTCCTGAGTTTTCTCCTGCATCATGCAAACAAATTATAGAATTTTCTTTTGTTCTATCTATTAATTTATTTACTATAATCTCTACTGTGCTATCTTTACTCCAATCTTCTGCCATTACATCCCATAAGGTCATTTTTAAATTATATTTTTTAACAAATTGATTTGAAAATATATTAGTATGCCCCCATGGTGGACGATAGTAGTTTACGTCTACACCTAAATTTTTCATTATATCTGTACTTTCAATAAAATCTTTTTTAACATAATTATAACTATAAAGCCATGCATTCTTATGTTCTAGTGAATGTAAGCCAACTATGTGATTTTCTCTTAACATTCTTTTTATAATTTCAGGCTCTTTTTCAGCATTCTTTGCCACTACGAAAAACATGGCCTTTATATCATTTTCTTTTAGTACATCCAACAATTTTTCTGTATACCTTTTGTCTGGTCCATCATCAAATGTAAGAGCAATTTCATTCTTCTCAGTCATATTTTTCAATACATCTTTATTTAATAATTTATTATAATATGTAGGCATAATTGAATGGATTAAAAAAATCAAAGCAACAACTATAATTAAACCTACTACATACATTCTCTACACACTCCTTGTCCATCAAATGAAAATAAAATATTTTCTAATGTATTATTATCAAATTGTTTTTTAAGTTTTTTCATATTCAAACTCATTTCTTTAAGTTTAACATCATCATAGATTAAGTCTTTTATCTCATCTACATAGTATTTTTTATTTTTATCAAGTATTTTTCCAATTCCATTATTTAATATAAAATCAGCATTATTTATCTCTTGTTGCAAAAATGGATTGAATGCTAATATTGGAAGCTCTGAATAAATTGTTTCAAATAATGTTATTCCACCTGGTTTAGAAATAATAAGGTCAGCATTTTCCATATATTTGTATACTTCGTTAGTATAGCCTACAACCTCAATATTTTCATATCTATTGTACAATTTATAGTACATTTTTTTATTATTGCCAGTTATTACAGTAGTTTTTACTCCTTCTAAACTATTTAGCTCTTTATAAAATTGTTCTGACTTAGGTAATAAACCTAATCCTCCACCCATTATAAGGATGTTTTTTTTATCTAAATGATTTATATGTTCTATTTTTTTAAATTCTTTTTTTACAGGTATTCCATTAACTTTTATTTTATCTTCATCTATTCCTTTTAAAATAAGTTCTTCTTTAGTAGATTCACTAGCTACTAAGTAACAATCTGTATTTTTACTAATCCATTCTGAATGGCTACTTATATCTGTTATACATGTTATCAAAGGAAGATTTGAGTTATACTTTTCTTTATATCTTGATACTACTTGAGAACAAAATGGAAAAGTTGAAATAACTACTGTTGGTTGTATTTCATTAAGTAACTTGTCTAATTTAGTTAAGAAATAATCTGAAAAGGTAAATTTTATATCCTTTTTTCCATTTTCAGTACACTTGTAAAATAAATTATAAAGACTGCTTCCCCGATTTACAAGAATAGAAAAAGTTTTATACATTTTATCTGAGTAGTTAGGCATAATATATTCAAATATATCTTTAATTATTATTTCAGAATTATTAAATTTTGTTTTTATATCTTCACTTAAAGAGTTTGATGCTGAGTAATGACCCATACCAAATTTTCCTGTAAGAATTAATACTTTCATAAGATTCCCTCCTCATTAGAGCCTTTAAATACCTTTAATTACTATATTTATAAGTATAAACTTTAAATCTTTAGAAAAACCTAGTATAATTCTTAAGAAATCTTAAAGTTTTAATTAAAAAATACAAAACCCAATTAATATTGGAAGCTATCTCCTAATTAATTGGGTTTTATCTTTATATATATATTTAAATATAAATACTATTATTGTAATTATTTAAATATCTCTTATTTAATTATACTTTTAATTAATCCATAATATTATATTCTTCATATAGAGGATAATTTTCAGTTAAACCAACAACCAGTGTTCTTGCTTTAGATTCTTCATCATAAGTTAAACATAGGTCTATAGCCTCGGCAATTATTGCCATATCTTCCTCTTTCATGCCTCTAGTAGTTACAGCTGGAGTACCAAGTCTTATTCCACTTGTAACAAGTGCTCCATTTGGATCAAATGGTATTGTGTTTTTATTAGCAGTTATATAAGCATCATCTAATCTTTTTTCTGCTGCTTTACCAGTTATATTTTTATTAGTTAAATCTAATAATATTAAGTGATTATCTGTTCCTCCAGAAATCAATTTAAAATCTCTCTTAATAAGTTCTTCAGCTAAAGCTTTTGCATTTTTAGCAACCTGTTGTTGGTATGTTTTAAATTCATCACTTAAAGCTTCTTTAAAACATACTGCTTTAGATGCAATTATATGCTCAAGAGGTCCCCCTTGAATTCCAGGGAATATTGCTTTGTCTATAGCTTTAGCATATTTTTCTTTACAAAGGATAACTCCTCCACGAGGCCCTCTTAAAGTTTTATGAGTTGTTGTTGTAACAAAATCAGCTACTTCACATGGATTTTGATGAAGACCAGCAGCTACAAGACCTGCTATATGAGCCATATCTACCATAAGTAATGCTCCAACCTCATCAGCTATTTCTCTAAATTTTTTAAAATCTATCTCTCTAGGATATGCACTTGCTCCCGCAACTATCATTTTAGGTTTTACTTCGTGTGCTATTTTTCTAACATCATCAAAATCTATAAGTCCACTATCTCTATTTATTCCATATTCATAAAATTTATAATATTGACCAGAAATATTAACTGGAGCACCATGAGTTAAATGCCCACCTTGAGATAAGTTCATTCCCATAACAACATCACCTGGTTTTAGCATAGCAAAATATACACCAATATTTGCATTTGCTCCAGAATGAGGTTGAACATTAGCATGTTCTGCTCCAAATATCTTTTTAATTCTATCTATTGCAAGAGTTTCAACTTCATCTATGTACTCACATCCACCATAATATCTTTTGCCTGAGTAACCTTCTGCATACTTATTAGTAAGATGACTTCCCATAGTTTCCATTACTGGAACTGATACTATATTTTCAGATGCTATCAACTCAATATTCCTTTGTTGTCTTTTTAACTCTCTTTTCATACTTTCATAAATCTCAGGGTCCGCTTTTTTCAAGTTCTCAAACATATTACTCCTCCTAGTTATTATTTAAATTTTACTTTTACAGACATTTCATAATTTTCATTTTTATCAATATGATAATTTATTATTATAGTCTTTTATAAATTAATAGTCAAGTGTTTTACTACTTTTACATGTTTACTTTCTGTATTTTAAGTTAAAATATAATAAATAATATTGTCTAATTCTTTTAATTGGATATAATTTAAATGTGACTATTTTTAAATAAAAAAAAGATAATATAATTTATATATATATAAGGAATATTACTTAAAAATTTGATATAATTTCAATATTATGTTTTTTAATTTGGAGGTGTATTTATGAATCAAAATGAGGAACTTGAATATAAAAAAAATATTCTAAAATTAGCTCTATTTGTAGGGGAACTTATGATAAAAAATGGAGCTGAAACATCTAGGGTTGAAGACAGTGTCCTTAGAATCTGCAGGTCAAGAGGATTTTATCATGTAAATATTTTTACAACTCCTACAGTAATAATTATTTCAGATGAAAAATTTGACGGTTTTTCGTTTATGAAAACTATTCAATCAAGAGGTATAAACTTAAATAAGATTTCCTTATTAAACAGTTTTTCTCGAGAATTTGTAAATGATAAAGAGTATGATATTGATACTGCTATTGCACGTCTTTATGAAATACAAGAGGTAAAACCTTATCCTTTATGGTTGTTTTACTCTTGTACAGGAATTGCATCTGCTTGCTTTGCTTGCTTGCTTGGAGGGAATTATATATTAAATTTTATTCTTACATTTATAATAGCAATATTTGCTGCAATTACTTATGATAAAACCATGAAGATAAGTGCAATATCTGCATTTTCATGTTTAGTATCTTCTTTTTTAATAGCACTTTCAGGAGTTTTACTAGTTGAAATAGGTATTTTGAGTGACCCTAAAATGCTCATAGTTGGAGCAATAATGCCACTACTCCCAGGAGTTGCTTTTATAAAAGCCATCAGAGATTTAATATCAGGTAATTTAATATCAGGAATTTCTCGTGCTTTCGATGCTGCTATGATTATTATTGCAATTGCTTCTGGAGTCGGTTTTGTCCTTGATACATGGTATAGAATTGGAGGTTCTTTCTAATGACTGATATGTCGATGATTTTACATTTTTTATTTTCAGGCATTGCAACTGCTGGATTTGCTGTCTTTTTTAATGCACCACTTTATCTACTTCTTCCAGCTGGAATAACTGGTGGAGTTGGTTGGATTGTGTATGTATATTTATTTAATTTCACTACGAACTCAATTTTTGCGGGTTTTATAGCTGCTGCTTTGGTTTCAGCGTGTAGTGAGATATTGGCTAGAAAACTAAAGCAACCAGCTATTGTATTTGTAATTCCAGGGATTCTTCCTCTGATACCAGGAATTGGATTATACAATACAATGTTATCTTTAATTCAAAAAAATTATGATTTAGCGATGTCAAAAGGTACTGATGCACTATTTTTAAGCGCTGCAATATCGCTTGGTGTATTGGTTGTAACTTCTTTTGTAAGAACATTAAACCTTTTGAAAATACGAAAGAATTTTATTCCTCAAAGAAAATCAAAATAAAAATATAAAAATAGCAATGTACCTAAATCCTATAAATATACATTAAGCATTTATAAGAGTACATTGCTATTTTTAAATTGTAATCATTTTAAAGGTCAATTAATATTCTTGTGATTACTGGTATAAATTCTCTACTATCTCTAAATTTTTTATCATTTTTCTTTAAATACAAATAACAAATTACTGTAAGACAAATCCCAACTAATCCACTTATAGCTTCAACCCCAGAGGTCATGCCAATTGCTTCCAATATATAGTATGTTCCTATTGTTCCAACAAGAAGCGCTACAAGAGGTATTATATAAGCCATCGCAGCTGCTTTTAATACATTCATGTTATCCATACTCACTTCTACATGGTCACCAACCTTCGCACCAATTGTATTGTCTACCTCTACTAGTATCTCTTTTGACTCTGATGAGTCAGCAGTAGCACATTTTCCACAAGCAGCACAAGCTGAGTGTCTTTGCATTTTTAATTTTGCAGTTCTATCATCAACAATCTCCATAATAAATCCTTGTTGATTCATACCTAACCGCCCCCTTATTTTGTAAATTTATTTATGGTATCCATAAGTTCTTTTATCATCTCTTCAGTTTTTTCACTATCATCATGTTTGATACTTTCTGCTACACATCCTTTTATATGATTTTCCAAAATAATTGTGCCTACTCTATTTATAGCAGACCTTATAGCGGATATTTGAACTAATATATCAACACAATAACGCTCCTCTTCTACCATCTTTTGTATTCCTTTAACTTGACCTTCTATTCTTTTTAATCTTTTTATAAGAGCTTCTCGCTCATTGTTTGGTGCTAATTTTCTTTCTTCCATAAATTCACCTCATACTCTTATGATGTTCTATACAATTATGATTTACTTACCAATTTGCTTAAAATATAATACAGTTATTACTATTATAAATGCTAAAATTGATATTGCTATAGACCTGCTCTGATGCTTAGTTTGCTCCATACTTAATTTACCATTCATTTTAAACCCTGCTAATGGAAATAAAAATATAACTAATGCGTCAATTCCAAGTACAATTTGGGCTGCAATAGTCCATTTGCTCAAAAAGCAAAATATTCCACCTACACCTAAAAGAACCTCTAATATATTTATAAACTTATACGTAGGTTTTTTTATTATATATTCTTCAATTTTTTCCTTACATTCTGTACGACATGGATATATATCAGTATTGTCATCGTATTTTATAGCCAATTTATTATTTGGTGACTTTATATCCCTGTTACAGTAAAGACATTTTTTCATTTTATGTTCTCCTCATAGTATTCCTCTTAAGAAATTTTATCTAAATTATTATCGTTTCAATACTATTATACCAAATAGATACAAAAAACAAAAATAAAAGGACTCATTTTAGCTATTTCTTTTATATTACTACTTAATTTATAATAATAGTTAGACAAAATTATTTATATTTAGTTTAATTGTTATATAATCTAAAATAAGTCAAATTTGTATGAGAGGTTAAAATGAAACAAATAGAATTAGCTATTGTAAGCTTAAAAAAAGATGCTGGAAAAATTTACGAAGACCAAATAAGACAATTTCTAGGTAACAATATAAAAATAAACTTATACTCATTTGAAGAGGGAAATCTAAAATTTTTTAAAGAAAAACTAATCCTTTTATCTGCTTATTTAAAATATGATGAAATAGCAAAATTATCTCATCATGATGCTCAAATTATCGTTCCTAAGTTGACATTTGAAAAGAATAGTATAGATATGATATCTAAATTAGAAAAAAATAAAACTATTTATGTATATAATCTAAGCAAGGATATGTCTATAGAGACAATCTCTTTAATACATAGACTAGGAATAGATAATATCAATATCTTACCCTGTTATCCAGAAATAGAATTTACTCCTACAGATGCCATAATTCTAACTCCTGGAGAAAAAATCTTGCCTAATTTTAAAAATTGTGAAGTTATAGACTTAAAATATAGAATAATAGATTTAAGTTGTATTGTTGAAATTGCCACAAAAACTAAGTTAAAACATCTAATAAAAGATGACTTAATAAAAAAATATGTAGAAAAAATAATTCCTACAAGCTATAGTACAGGCGAATTATTGTTAGATGCAAATAAATTTGAAAGGCAATTTGATTTGTTGTTATCTATAATTGATGATGGAATTATATGCACAAATAATGATGGAATTATACAATTTTACAATCATATCGCTAGAAAAATTTTATCTATAAATGCAAATGAAATGATTGATGTATTTATTGGTGAATGTATAAAAGATATTAACTTTCAAAACATATTAAACAATAAAACTCTATTTTATGAGAAATTAATTAAGATAAATCATATTGACATAAATTTAGAGATTAAACATATACAATTGAATGTATTTGATGGTTTTATATTAAAGATGACTAAGTTTTCTCAATTAGAAAAAAAACAAGCTAAGCTAAGAGCACAACTAGTAAACTCTGGTAATATCAGTAAGTATACTTTTGATGACATATTAGGTTCTAGTATACAAACTATTAATACTAAAAAAATTGCCAATAAAATGGCTCAATCAAACTCATCAATCTTAATAATTGGCGAAAGTGGTACTGGTAAAGAATTATTTGCACAATCTATTCACAGTGCTTCTAAAAGAAATTGTGGACCTTTTGTAGCAGTAAATTGCAGCACTTTTCAAGAAAGTTTATTGCAAAGTGAATTATTTGGTTATGATGAAGGTGCCTTTACTGGAGCTAAAAAGGGCGGAAAAATGGGTTTATTTGAATTAGCAAACAATGGAACTATATTCTTAGATGAAATTGGTGAGATGGATTTAAATTCTCAATCTAAATTGCTCAGAGTTATACAGGAAAAACAAGTAAGGCGTATTAGTTCAAATAATGTTATTGACATTGATGTAAGAATAATTGCTGCTACTAATAGAAATTTAAAAGAACTTGTATCTAAAGGTAAATTTAGAAGAGATTTGTATTTTAGGTTAAATGTTCTTCCTCTTAAAATACATCCTCTTAGAGAAAGACCTGCTGATATATTTGAAATCTTCGAATCACTAACGTATGATATACCATGCAATTTTAATCTAAGTGACGAAGTTAAGGAAATCTTCAAAATATATAAATGGGAAGGAAATGTAAGAGAATTAAGAAACTTAGGAGAATATTTCTGTTATCTAGGAAAAGATGTTATAGAAATATGTGACTTACCTGAATATATATTAGATACTATAGATGAAAATTATAGCAAAACTGTTTGTAATAAAGTAACAGAAAAAATATCTAAATACCAATTTAATATTAATAAAGACAAAAACTTCATCAAACATGACTATAATTTTAAAAGACCATTAGATGAATATATCTTTATATTGGATAATTTAAATAAAGCTTACGATTTAAAAGAACGAATTGGTAGAAAAAGCTTATACAAAATAGCTTTAAACGAAAATAGATTTTTGACAGAACAACAAATTAGAAATATACTTTTGGAATTACAAGAATTTGGATTTGTAAATATACTTGTTGGTCGTGGTGGTTCAGTTATAACCCTTAAAGGAATCGAGTTTCTAAAAAAAATAAATGGGTTTAATAATTAAAACAGTTCAACCATTTAAACCTATTTAATTGTATTTTAATAAATTTAACAATTTTTTAAAATAACCTTTTCCAAATAAAATTAAATAAATTTAATAATTTCATATCTTCCAACCTCTGGTATTACTTAATATCACGAATTAATTTTTAATTAAATATTTTTAATATCTATTTTGGCATATTGCTTGCTAAATACTATAAGTATAAATTTAAAAATTACTGGAGGTATTTATAATGAATTACAATTTTAATGAAATTATTGATAGAGGTAATAATTTTTCAGCTAAATGGTCAGAGATGGATAAAAAATATGGTACTAATGATTTACTTCCTATGTGGGTAGCTGATATGGATTTTAAAGCTGCTCCGTGTATAATTGATGCCTTAAGACATAGGCTAGAACAAGAGATTTACGGTTATACAACAAGACCAGATTCTTACAATGAATCTATAGTGAATTGGTTGGATAAAAGACATAATTGGAAGATAAAAAGTGAATGGTTAGTTTATAGCCCAGGTGTTATCCCAGCAATAAGCCTTTTAATAAATGAGCTTACAAAAGAAAACGATAAAATAATGATACAGGAACCAGTTTACAGCCCTTTTAATAGTGTTGTAAAAAATAATAATAGAGAACTAGTTATAAGCCCACTACAAAAATTAGAAAATGGAAACTATATAATGGACTATGAAGACATTGAAAGTAAAATCAAAGATGTAAAATTGTTTATACTTTGCAATCCTCACAATCCAGTTGGAAGAGTATGGACAAAGGATGAATTAAAGAAACTAGGAGATATTTGCCTTAAATACGGTGTAAAGGTTATATCAGATGAAATACACAGTGATATTATATTTAAAAATCATAAACATATACCTATGGCATCTATATCTAAAGATTTTGAAAAAAATACAATTACTTGTATGGCACCAACTAAAACTTTTAATATAGCAGGTCTTCAATCTTCATATGTTGTACTACCTGATGAAAAAGATTATAAATTGTTAGATAATGCATTTACTAGAATTGATATAAAGAGAAATAACTGTTTTAGTTTAGTTGCAACAGAAGCTTCATATAACAATGGTGAGCCTTGGCTAGAGTCATTCTTAGAGTACTTAGAATCTAATATAGATTTTGCTATAAAATATATAAATGAAAATATGCCAAAACTTAAAGTCAGAAAACCAGAAGGTACTTATTTATTATGGGTAGATTTTAGCCAACTTGGATTAAGTGATGAAGAATTAGAAAATCTATTAGTAAAAAAAGGTAAAGTTGCCTTAAATCAAGGAAGTAGTTTTGGTATTGGAGGAAGCGGATATCAAAGAATAAACTTAGCTTGTCCAAGAAGCATGGTTGAAGAAGCTCTTATAAGAATAAAAAATGCAATTAACTAAAAACATTTAAGGAGAATTTGCGCTATGAAAATAGGTACAGAAAGAAAAAGACCTTCATTTAGATATTCGTTATTAGTAATGCTTGCGATAATAGCTTTAACATCGGTTGGTATAGTTCTATTTAAAGCTTCTATAACTACAATGTTTTTACTTTCATGGCTTATAGTAGTTCCAGCAGCTATGAGACTTGGTTATACTAATGAAGAAATAGAAGCTTTTGGATTTGAAGTTGGTAAAGATGCCTTTCAATCAAATTTAATTATACTTTCTGTTGGGGTACTAATAGCAGCTTGGATAGCTGCTGGTACAATCCCAACAGTAGTATATAGTGGTCTGACAATAATAACACCTAAGTATTTTTTACTTACAACATTAATAGTCTGTTCACTTACTTCTGTTGCTACTGGTACATCTTGGGGAACGCTTGGAACGTCTGGTATGGCAATGATGAGTATTGGTACTAGTATGGGTATTCCCCTTGGCTTAACAGCTGGTGCAGTCATATCCGGTGCTTTTTTTGGAGATAAAATGTCTCCTCTATCCGACTCTACAAATCTAGCTGCTGCGGTTTGTAAAACAGATGTAATTACTCATATGAAACACATGGTTTACACAACAGGACCTGCATATATAATATGTATCGTTTTGTACACTGTAATTGGGCTTAAGTATTCAAATAATACTATTGACTATGTTCAAATAAATCAAATCAAAGATGTATTAAATTCAAACTTTCATATTGGTTTAGTAGCAATGATTCCAATACTATTCTTATTATTACTTTTATTGTTACAAAAGCCTCCTATTATATCTATATTAAGTTCAGCTATTATGGGGCTTATTATAGCTGTAATTCAAGAAGGAGAAAAAATAGGTGATGTCTTAAATTACATGTTATCAGGATTTACTATAGACACAGGATTTATTTATGCTGATAAATTATTAAATCGTGGTGGAATAATGAGTATGGCTGAAACCGTTTTACTAGTCTTTGTAGTTTTCGTTATTGCTGGAATTCTCCAAAAAACTGGATTCTTAGAAGTATTACTTCAACCAATGATAAATAAAATAGGAAAATCAAGAACTAAGTTAGTTGGCTCTACTTTCATAGTAAGCTACTTTGCAAATGCATTTAGTTCATCCATGATGTTCACATCAGTATTTGTTGGAACTTTAATGTCCCCAATATATAAGGAATTTAGGCTAAAACCACAAAATTTATCTAGAATTATAGAAGATACAGCAACCCTTGGCGGTCCATTAATACCATGGAATTCAAATGCTGTTTTCTGTGCCCAAACTCTTGGCGTAAGTCCACTTGAATTTATTCCATACTGTTTTCTAAGTTGGATTACGCCTATAATTTCATTTATTTATGGTGTCACAGGTTTTACCATGCTTACATATACAGATGATGAAATAGAAGATTTAGAAATATCTACTACTATGCAGAGAAGAGTTGATTAAAATATGCATTTTAAATACTATTACTTAATCCAAGATATTATAGGTGTATTATTGGCATTTATAGGGCTTCGAATGACCATTCTCAGTTTTAAAATAATATCGATAAAGGGTATTTCAATAAATACAATTTTAATTCTAATTAAATACTGTTTATTTACAATTGCAGGGATAAATCTATTGATATTCAATTTTGGCATTAAACATTGGATTTTAAGTATTTGTATATTAATAATATCTACAATAATAACTCCTAGAATTAAGTTATCAAAATAGAAATCATTATTAAAATCAACATTTCATAATAATAAAGAGACTGCCATTAATATTAAGACAGTCTCTTTATTATTTATTATCTATAAGTTTAGATAACTGGTGTATCAGATAGGTAATCATTACTTACATAGCCATATCCACCATTATATTTTATTTTTACCCATCCAGTAGCAAACATTTCTACAGTTTCTACCTTACTTCCATATGGAAGTTGTCCTATTTTTTCATCTTCCGTACTTGGTCCTTTTCTAACATTTAGACCATCTTTTTCTTTTACATATTTTATCTTAACATTTTCACTATTATTATTAGGTTTATTATTTGTTAGATAAGACCCACTGACATATCCAATATCGTCATTGTATTTTATCTTAACCCATCCCGTTTTTAGTACTTCTAAAACTTCTACTTCATCACCATTATTTAGATAACCTACTACAGAAGCTTCTATTGTAGCATCACTTCTTACATTTACTTTATCTGTATTAGCTACATACATTACTTTCTTACCAATACTACTTCCTTGTAAAGCTTTTAGCTCTGTAAATGCATTTTCATTTCCACCACTACCAACCTGAGTTATAGCAGTCGCCTTTTTATTTGTAAACATACTCTTTTGAGTTGCACTCAATTTATCTCCTACTATAAGTACTGGAGAATTTTCTTTTGATGCTAATACACCTACTGCTAGAGCATCTATAAGTTGATTTTGTTTTTTCATTCCATCTTTAGCTACAAATACATTATCTAAATTATTTGATGTATAAAATTTTTCTATTACTTTTCCATTTGTTTCATTTCTATCTGCTCCACCTATTCTTTCTGAATTTGGCAGACTTTGTTTTATTTTATCTGATACAGCATTAGTAGAGCCTATTATGTATGACTTACTTATATTTTTAGAGGCTATAAAATCCTTAAAACTAGACACTCCAGATGCATCAGAAACTGGAAGTATAACCATACCATTAGTAGCAGCTACAGAAGCTATACTAACTGCATCTGCAAGACCTGTATATCCATTTATAACAGCTATTTCTGATATGTCTTTTAAACCTTCTATCTTTTTAGCTATGTTCAAAGCTGTCTGATGTCTGTCACTACCACCAATTCTATCAACTGTTAGGTTATTAGATTCTAGTTGTTTTTGTACATTGTCTGATACAGAGCCAGATAGTCCAATTATATAAACTTTTTTAACACCTAATCTTTCTAATTCTTTCTTAGTTTGCAAATTTAAATTATTTTTTTCTGTAAGTAGTATTGGAGCGTTCTTTAATTTAGCAAATGGTGTAACAGATAATGCGTCTACAATAGATTCACTATTAACTATTACAGCCTCATTTGCACTACTCCAACCTTCTTTACTTACTTCAATAGCTGTCTGATATCTATCCTTTCCTATTAAAGTATTTTCTGTTGCCGTTCTTCCCATTTCATTTGCATATGATATTGATGATAAACTTAAAACTAGAGATAAACACAATACTGATGATATTGATTTTGTTAATTTCATATTAACTCCCCCTAAAATTATTGTATCTACAATTTTTATTTACTCTAAATATTATATCACAATAATTTAACCTATATCATCTATTCTAAAGCATCAATAAAATACAACTTTATTATTCTCCAAAAGTTTGAAACTTATCTAGGCTTCCATATCTATTCATTAGAATATCCCATTCATGCTCATCATAAAACTCACAATTTCCACTGCTATAGTATTTTGCTACTTCAACAACAAATCTTCCTGCACTTTCTAAATCAGAATAATTACTTGCTCCAGTTGCACATCCAGCAACTGTTGTCTCAGTTGTTATAGCAACTCCTACTACAGGTGCTTTTGTAGCTACAGCTGGCTGAAGAATACTATTTATATGATATAAACCATTTCCATATGGAGTTATATCTTGTATTGACACAGGAAATACATAAGGAAGTCTTCCTGTAGTAGTCTGCATTATATCTAATAAATCATTACTTGTTTTTAGAATATATCCTTCTTTTATTGTAGGAGATATAGCAAATCCTCTTGTATTTATAACTCTATTACCTTTAGTTGTATCTATTGATAATATAGCATCACAACTTAAATCAACTTCGTTTTCATTCATAGTTCTCATGTCAATTGGAGAATCCATAAATGGAACTGGTTTATGTTCTTTAGTAGGTGCATCTGGACATATGTGAGTTGAAACTATTACATCTCCATCAATAAAATCTCCCTTATTATGCATGTCCAATAATTTTGCTCCTACTGCTATTGCTACTAAAGCTCCATCAGCATCAGAAACCATACCTATCATTTCTGGTCTCGCTCCAATACCTCCTAGTCTTCCTAAGACACCTAATGTCTTAGCTGTTCCTCCTGATGATTTTCCATTTTTACCTTGTATTGTAAACTTTACTAAATCAGTAGACCCTTTTTCCGTACTTAAAGTTTTTACTAATATATTCTTCCCACCATAGCTTTCCAAATATTTTTTTACACATTCTCCATCTACTTCTGCGCTATCAATAATATCATAAACTTCCAAAATTTGTTTTAACATCATATTTGCTCACCATCCAATTTTATTTCTTTTATTTATAATTTTTGTGTAAATATTTTTCCTTTTATTTTTATAAATATTACAGCATTTTTTTCTTTTATTTATATCTTTATAAACTTTTTCCTATTGTTTCACTTATTTTATTTGAGCTCTTATAAACTTTTTCTTATAATCTTTCATATCTTATTTATTTTTATAAACTTCTTCCTAAGTATTTGTTTTATTTATAATTTTATAGGTATTGTATTGCTCTTTAAATTTAATTAATTTTAATTCTTCAATCAATTAAATTACTACACATCCTAATTAACTCCAATTATTTTTTTATTTAATATATCTTCTATATCTTTTAATAATTCTTCTTGTGTCATTGTTATTGAAAGTTTTAAATTTTCTTTAGAAGTTTTTATTAAAACTATCTCTTGCCCTTCTCTGATTTCTGCTGATGTAACAGGCATACTTGTGTTTTTATCAAAAGTCATAATTAAATCTGGAAACGTTGCTATTCTATTATTGTCTTTATCTATTGTCATATATTCATTCCAAAAAGTTACCTCATAACCATTTACAATCAATTTACCTACATCAAATCCACCTGTAGTTTCTAACTCTAAAGTTTCTATTGTTCCTTCTGAAACTACCTCTCCATTCAAAAATTCGACAACGTTGTTTATTGCTTTATCTTTTGATATTTCTAGACCTAAGTAGAACTCTTTACCCAAATCTATTGCATGACTTATGCCTCCTATAGCAGCATTTTCTTTTACAACAGAAGCTTTTACAGGATTTCTAGCTACAGCAACTAGTCCTTCTGCTGCTACAGCACACTGTCTAACAAGTCCTGCTGTCTTATTTAAAGAACCCTCTACAAATCCCTCTATATGATTATCAAGTTCTGGATTTCCACCAGACACAGCTTGATAAGACTTATATGTTTTATCTCTATGTAATCCAAGGCTTCCCATCAGGCCTGTTGGATGGGCTCTACCATTACAAGGTGCATCTATTAGTGGTATTTTAAGCACAGAAGACTGAAGCCATCCATTTATTGTTGCACACCCTCCATTTTCATTAGTAATAATACCTTGTATATCTAATCCTAGTTTATCAATAAATATTTTGACTGTGTTTATATAATCATCATTATCAGCATACTTAAGTGGTGCTGCTGGAGCTCCTACTGCAGATACATTTAAAACAATTTCGTCATCATGTAATTCATCTATACTTATTAGCTCTGGAAACCCATATTGTAAGGCATATTCCCCCATATCTCTTCCACTTTCCTTTGCACCGCCACCTCCTCCACCTAAAATTGTACCTCCTATTAAAGCATATTCTAATATTTCCTTAGTTAACTTCATATTAAATATCTCCTTTATTAGTTAGATTATGTAAATATATTAGTAACTATTTAAATAACTTTATGATATATTATAGTTTATTATACAAGCTTTGTATTATAATGTATAATATATAATTAATTATCAAATTTATATAATTCAAGTTATATTAAAAGAGGTGTATTTTATATTATGGATTTATTGCATCTTAAGTATTTTCAAACTGTCGCTAGAATGGAACACATAACAAAAGCATCACAAAAACTAAACATAGCACAACCAGCTTTAAGTAAAACCATATCTTCTTTAGAAAAAGAACTTGGAGTTCAGTTATTCGATAGAAAAGGAAGATATATTGTACTAAATGAGTACGGTAGATTATTTCTAAAAAGGGTGGATAGTATTTTAGATTTAGTAGAAATGTCAAAGAAAGAATTACAAGATATTTCCTTAGAAAACTCTGGTGAAGTAAAAATATTAGCTACAGCAGCTGCTAATGTATTACCACCACTTTTGAGTAACTTTAGAAAACTATATCCTAATATTACCTTTAATGTTTCACATACTCTACCATCTTCTTATAAGAAAAGTGATTTTGATTTGTATATATCTTCTTCATTTACAAAATTAAACTCAGAAAATAATATAACATTAACCTGTGAGGAAATATTATTAGGAGTTTCAATAAACCACTCTCTATCCTTAAAGGATGGGGTTTATCTAAATGAAGTTTCAGACGAAAACTTTATCGTTATAACTAAAGGTGAAAATTACAGAGAAATAATAGATATATTATGTGAATCAGCTAATTTCAAGCCAAAAATAGCCTTTGAATCCGATTCTCCATATACAATCTATGCTCTTATAAAATCACTTCAAGGAGTTGGATTTATATGTGGAAAATCATGGGGCTTATCTCGAGACCCTGAAATTAAACTATTACATATAAAAGATATTGAATTTAAAAGATATTTAAATCTTTCATGGTTTAGTGAGAATTATGCATCTAAAGCAGTCTTATTATTTAAAGACTTTCTTATAAACTATTTCAAAAATCTTTAAACCAAAGCTGGTATTATTAAAGAGGATATATCAAACAGAGTTAATAACTTTATCTTTAACGTTTGACATATCCTCCTATTTTTATTTTTTATCGAAATTGTACCTTAACATATAATGTAAAATTATATATTGTAACTATTTTTTCTGTCCTTTAAGTAGGGAATATCATTCCTATATTTTTCTATTTCATCTAGGTCAATCTCTTCTAATATATATTTTTCTCTATATGTATCTAATTGATTTATTATAGTTCCTCTAGGATTACATATTTTACTCTTTCCAAACAGTATCAAATTAGGGTCATTACTTACTAAGTTCACTCCTACTGTATAGACAGTATTTTCTAAAGCTCTTTGAGATACGTTTAAATCCCACATATCTTCATCTTGTATTCTCCATGCAGAAGGTATAAATATTATTTCAGAGCCTTTTAATGTCAATTCTCTAGCAACTTCTGGGAATCCTGCATCATAGCATATCATCACACCAAATTTACCAAAGTCTGCATCATATACATTTACTTTTTCCCCTGCTTTAAAGTATACTGCTTCCAATGACCATAGGTGATTTTTACAGTATTCCCCCATCAGATTACCCTGTCTATCGAATATAACAGCTGAGTTGAAAACATGTGTAGAGTCCTTTTCTAAAGTTCCATATGGAGATATTAGGTATACATTATTTCTTTTAGCTGCTTCTGACATTGATTCTTCTATGTATTTGTTATGTTCTCTTATTAGGTCTAATGTTTTAATTCCGCCTAAATATTCTAAGTTATATCCTGTAGCAAATAATTCTGGCAAACAAATAATATCTGCACCTTGATTTCCTAAATCATCTATCATATCTACTGCTTTTTCTATATTTTTTTTAACATCTCCAAGTACACTATGTTGTTGAATTATACCTATTTTCACTTTGCGACTCATACAAATTCCCCCTTTATTTATCTTTACTTCCAAAACATTTCATTAGTATATAATAAAGAATCATACTCACTACGATTCCATTTATTGGTGGTATTAAGAAACTTATTTTTGAAGTATAATATGATGCTGCAAAACCAATCAACCAACTTATTACTGCAATCCAATTTATTCCTTCTCTGTGTTTATAAGTTCTTCCTTGTATAAAATAATATTCACACCACATAATTCCTGCTATAGCTGGAACTGCTATTCCTAAGAAAGATAAGAATGATTGGAATTTGAATATTATACCAGTAGCTGCTATTGTTGTACCTATTAGACCTGCAACCAAAGTTAATACATTTCTCTTTACATTTGGAAAAATAGTTTTTAGTGCCAATCCACCAGAATAGGCATTTGATACATTGGTTGACCAAGATGCAAGTATTAAAATAACAAATGCTATCCATCCAAACCCTAAATTAGCCAATACTTCTGTTATATCCCAAGTAGGAGCACCCATAGACATTACACCTGCTGCAACTTGTTGGAACAATGAAATAATACCTAATCCTAAAAAACCAATTATCCAAATATCTTTTACTCCTCTTGTATATCTTAATTGGTCAGGTGATATAATCGCACCGACTATGATAAGACCAACAACCATATTTAATCCTTCAACCATGCTCATTGTTGTCTGAGGAGTGTAATTGTAAATGGCTTCAACTCCATAAGTAGAAAAAGCTTTAAAAACTCCCCAAGCCATTAATATTATAAGTGGTGGTATAACTAAGTAATTAAACTTAGCCATTGCCTTAAAACCATACAAAGCAAAAACTACCATTAATAATCCAAGTATAACTGTGACTAGTGTTAAGTTTACACTTGGAAATATTTTTTGTACTGATAATCCAGCAACTCCTGCTTGTACACCAAACCAACCAAAGCTAGTTATTCCAAGCAATAGAGATATAAGATATTTTCCACCTATCTCTCCAAATGCCCCCTTAGCTAATACATATGTATTTAACCCTTCTTTGCAACCAATATAACCTTGTATCATAATAATTGCGACTAATATTAAGTTCCCTATAATTGATGTAATAATCATATTGGAAAGAGTCATTCCTAAAATTAAGGTTCCTCCAACCATTAATTCTGATATGGCTATATTAGAGCCAAGCATATTAAATAATGGAGCTAACCATCCAACTCTTTCCTCTTTTGGAACTGGATTTAAAACTAATTCTTCTCTCTCTTGCAAGATTATCCCTCCCTTTCTTTGTAAAAGAATCTTTTCTACTTTTTTCTACATTTTTTTCATGCTTGATAGTTTTTTTTCTTTCTATAATTATAATTCTACTCTACAAAAAAGTATAATATATAGTTTATTATCAATTTGATATAATTTAAGTTATAGATAGATAAATGGTCTAAAATTATTATTTAAATTTAGACTATTCACACATAATTTAAATTTATTTCAGTTTTATTAGAATTATACTTTTTTTATTAAAATTTTATAACATATAATTTATTCTCAAATATTTTTTATAAACGCTTATAAATACTTCTAATTTCACCTATTCTAACTTATTTTTAGTGAATTTATTACAACTTTACTAATGAAATTTAGTCTAAATTTTCTGATTATTACTATAAAAATAGTTTTTCAAACAAAATTTACTTAAAAACAAATTCACGATAAAATTTTTAAATATAGTATTTTTGTTATAGTGAATATAAATATAAAGAAGGATGTGTAAGATTATGGTTAAAAGACCAAAGATAAAGATAACTTTAATAGATAAAAAAGAAAAAGGTGCTTGCCATTATGGGCATAAAATTAGTAATTCTTTTAGATTTATTTTTTATTCAAAAAGGGAGTCGCCTATTTTTTAGTGCGACATCCCCCTTTATAGGTTTCAATTGTAGAAAAGATTATCAAAAATCATATTCATAATTTTATTTATACTACCCCAACTGCAGCTAATATTATACAAATAACCATAACTGAAATTAATATCGTAGTTGTCTTGACTTTTTTTCCTAATAACCAATACATAATTCCAAATATCATAGCTGGAAGCATACATGGCATTATTTGGTCTAAGTAAGTTTGAATAGGTTCTGCCCATTCTCCACTACCTACATTAACACTAAGTTTTAGTATTACATTAGATGCAGTCATACCTCCAATTACCATAAGCCCTAGCATTGATGCTGCTTCCATAACTTTTGAGACTATATTTGAGCCACTTACATCTTTAAAAAATTGAGTTCCATACTTAAATCCTTTATCTAGACATATATAACGAATAATAAAGTGAGGAACATTTATTATTAGAAGAAATAAAATTGGACCCATTATATTCCCCTGAGAAGCTAAAGCTATACCAACTCCAGCTGCTATAAGCTTTAATGTTCCCCAGAAAAATGAATCTCCTATTCCAGAAACTGGTCCCATTAAACTTGACTTAACAGCATTTATACTCTTTGCATCAAATTCTTCATTCTTTGCATTTTCTTCTTCCATAGCTCCAGATATACCAACTAAAAGAGTACTTATATGAGGTGTAACTGACATAAATTCAAGATGTCTTTTTAAAGCTTGAGATTTTTTTTCTTTATCATCTTTATATAATCTACGGATTATTGGTGCCATCATATATGCATATGCTATATTTTGCATACGTTCGTAGTTCCAAGATGAATCTAATGTTAGAGATCTTCTAAAACATTTCCAAAAGTCTTTTCTTGTTATTTTGCTATCTGGAGAAATTGTTTCTAATTTTTTAGAATTCGTTGTCATCCACTACTACCTCCTTTTCTCCTACAAAGTTAACATATATTAGAGCTACTGCTAATCCAAATAATGCAACTCCTGTTACTGTTATTTTTAAATAAGCAACCATTATAAATCCTAATAATAAGAATGCTATCGTTTTCTTGTTAAGCATCATTCTAGCTAACATGGCAAAACCTATTGCTGGTATCACGCCTGCTGCAACATCCATACCATGAATTACATATGATGGTATAAATGAAAGTATCTTTTCTATTACTGGAACACCTAATGAGAATCCTATACCTACTATTACTGCTAGTATTAATTTATTACCTATACCAAATAATAATTGTATACGTTCTACACCTTCAATGTTACCATCTTCTGCATAACGGTCAGCAAGATGAGCTCCCCATGTAAGTACTACTGTCATTAAGAAGTTGTCTATAAGTAATACTAAAGTTGCTATAGGAACTGCAAGTACAACTGCTGCGGATACATCTTGACCAGTTAATATTACAAATGCTGTAGCAATAATAGAACCAGATACAAAGTCAGGAGGATTACTTGCTCCAACTGGGAATGCACCCATAAATACTAGTTCTAATGTTGACCCTATTACTATACCTGTACGTAAATCTCCTAGTGCTAAACCAACAAGCGGTGCAACCACTATAGGTCTATTATGCATTGTAGAACCTACAAAACAATGCATATATGCAAAGAATGCAATTAGAGTTATTAGAATAACTTGTGTAAATTCCATTTTTATCCCCCTAAAAATTATATTAATTTCATTACATTTGTAGCATCATCATCAGGAACTAATTGTACGAATACATTTACACCTTCTGAATCTAATTCTTTAATCATGTTTATATCATCCTTTGATACATGAACTGCCTTAGATATATTTTCACGATTATCATCTGATTTTGTTCCACCAAGGTTTATTGATTTAATAGATTTAACTTCTTTAGATAGTCTATAAACATCTTCTACAGATTCGCAAAGTATCAAAAGATTGTATTTATCAGTAACACCTGAATTAAGTGCTTTTATAGAATCTGCTATACTTTTCATTACAAGTTTGACATTAGATGGCTTAGCCATTTTAAGCCCTGCCATTCTTAAATCATCCTTTAATAATTCATCACTTGCTATTAGTATGCAATCTGTATTTAAAAACTTTGTCCATGTAAATGCTACTTGTCCATGTATAAGTCTGTGGTCTACCCTTACTAATTTAATCATTATAATTCCTCCCTAATTCTTTTTATTTCATCCATAAATGTTTTTACGTGTTCTGCACTAACATCTCCAAAGTCTTGGTAATTATCTTTGAAGTAACTTCCTATTATTGCCATATCCCCTATTTCAAGTTGCTTTTTTGCGTTTTCTAATGTAACTCCAGCTGCAATAACTAAAGGGAAATCTCCTACATTTTTACGGAATAATTCTATTTTTTCCATTGATGTTTCTTGCCCTGTGGCATTTTCTGTAACTGCTATAGCATCACATCTTGTCATCCCTATTTTTAAATCTTCTTCAACAGTATTTTCTGATAAAACTGGTTGGTACTTAAAACGTACCCCTCCAATTAAATAAGCTTGACATTTTGAGCGGTGTAATTTGAAAAATTCTTCTAAAGTAGCCTCATCTCTAGGTTTAACATGACCTACTACAGAATCAACTTGTACATATCTTGCATTATATCTTGTTGCTAGTTCAAATCCCATAGTATCAATGTTTAAGCAGTTTACTCCATATGGTATTGATAAATTGGCTTTTGATACATATTCAAGTATTCTTTCTAAATCATAATAATTGCCGTAGTAATTTTCTAACATTATTCCATCTACACCATTTTCTTCTAAGATACTAATTTCTTTTTTAGCTCTTTCAAAAATATCATCTGAAGTATCTCCCTTTAAGTGTATCATTGCTATAATTGGTTTTTTGTTTTTAAAAACTGATAATATTCCTTTATTGTCCATAAACTAAAATACCTCTTCTTCTTCATTTATTTGTAATGTTACATTTTGTATTCCCATTCTAGATTCTTTTGCTAACTGTTCTGCATCTTCAGTTGTTAATTTATCAGAAAATCTTGTAAGAAGCTCTAATACCATATTTAAGTTCATTCCTGAAAATAACTTAACATTATGTAACTTAGTTAACCTTAACATAGCAGTACATACACTTGCTCCGTATAAATCAGATAAAATTATATATTCACATTCTTTATCTTCTACTATTGTTTTTTCTAACTCTAAAGCAAAATCTGAAGCGCTTTGTCCAGGATATAAACTGTATGAATTAACGCAATTTGCTAAATCTCCTACTATCATTTTCACTGAATCTAAAAGCCCTTTTGAAAAGTCTCCATGAGACGCTAATATTATTTTTCTCATATTTATTCCTCTCCTAAGTGTAAATTATATTTCTGCTGATACTGCATATTTATACTTATCACTTCTTATAAATTGTTCATTGTAATATAAAACATCATTATTCTCTGTATATACTAATTGTCTTACTTTTAATAATGGCATATTGCTTGCACATTTAAGGTGGTCAGAATATTCTTTGTTTGAGTGTTTTACTTCAAATATATTTTCCACACGATTAGGCAATGTACTTATATTGTTGGATATAACTTCCATTAAAGACTTATCTTCCAGCTCTTCTTTTAATAAAAACATGTAATCTATTCTAAAGAAATCAACTTCAAAAATAACAGGTACTTCATCTATTAATCGAAGTCTTTTAATACATATTATCTTCTCTTCTAGTTCAATATTTAAAGCTTCAGCCACCTGCTTATCAGCTTTTTTTATTAAAATAGAGATTATCTTAGTACTTGGTTTTGCATTAATACGATGACAAGAATTAGTGAAACTATTTCCCGCACATGTTGCTTCTATTCTCTCTGGTATAGTTACATAAGTTCCTTTTCCACGCTTTTTACATAATATATCTTCTTTTACAAGTTCATTAAGCGCATTTCTCACAGTTATACGACTTATATTAAACTCCTTACATAAGTCTACTTCAGATGGAAGTTTATCTCCTGGTTTATATATACCAGCTGCTATTTGTTTTTTTATATTGTCATATAGTTGTTGGTACAAAGGAATAAATGAATTTACCTCTAAGTCCATTTCTTTTTTATGCTTTTTTTCATCCATTTTAGTCACCTCCTCATGTAGTATTTTTATAACATTATATAACAAGTTCTTTATTACATATTATAACAACTTGAAATCGTTGTCAATTTATTTTTAAATAATTTTTAATTTGGTAATTTTTTGATTTTTTTGTCTAATATGATATTTTATTGTTTGTAGTATCAGGTAGGAATAGTTTGACTTTTACTAATCTAACAGAATTCTTTTTTAGGATTGTGTAAACAATAGTTAATGGTACTTTTAATTGACAATTATTACTATTAGATAGTATAAAAAAAAGACGTCGCCCTATTTTTTAGTGCGACAGTCTTTTATATATTATTTCTTATTCATATATTACTCTTTATCTTTTATATCAACTTTTATACTTAATTCATCCAATTGCTCATCATCTGCTACTGTAGGAGCATTTGTCATAGGACAAACAGCATTTTGATTTTTAGGGAATGCAATAACTTCTCTTATATTTTCCGCTCCTGCAAGCAACATAACAAGTCTATCAAGCCCAAAAGCTAGTCCAGCATGAGGAGGAGTTCCATATTTGAATGCTTCTAATAAGTAACCAAACTTCTCATTAGCTCTTTCTTCTGTAAAACCAAGTGCTTTAAACATTCTTGATTGAACATCTGAATTTGATATTCTAACACTTCCTCCACCTATTTCATATCCATTTAATACAATATCATAAGCTTTAGCTCTTAAAGATGATTTATCTCCATCTTCTAGTTTATCTAAATCTTCATCCATAGGTGATGTAAATGGGTGATGCATTGCTGCAAACTTACCTGTTTCTTCATCTTCTTCAAAAACCGGGAATTCAGTTACCCATAATAAGTTATATACATTCTTATCTAGTATATTAAGTCTATTTGCCACTTCAAGTCTAACTTGTCCTAAAGCATCAAATACTACTGAGTTTTTATCAGCTACAAATAAAAGTAAATCTCCTACTTCTGCATTCATTCTTGTAAGTATAGCATTCATTTCCTCTTCACTAAAGAATTTTGCTATCGGAGAAGTTACTCCATCTTGACCTACTTTCATCCAAGCAAGTCCTTTTGCTCTATATGTTTTAGCATGTTCTTCTAATGAAGATATTTGTTTTCTAGTAAAATCGTCAGCTTTTCCTTTTACATTTATACCTCTCACACTTTTTCCTGGTTGTGTAGCATCAGCAAACACCTTAAATCCACAATTACAAACAACATCAGATATATCTGTTAGCTCATAACCAAATCTAGTGTCTGGTTTGTCTGAACCATATCTAGCCATAGCTTCTGCATAAGTCATTTTAGGAAGTGGAAGTGTCAATTCTACATTTAAAACTTCTTTAAATATAACTTCAAGCAAACCTTCAATCATACTCATAACATCTTCTTGTTCAACAAAAGACATTTCACAGTCTATTTGTGTAAATTCTGGTTGTCTATCAGCTCTTAGGTCTTCATCTCTAAAACACTTAACTATTTGGAAATATCTATCCATTCCACTTACCATTAATAATTGTTTGTATAATTGTGGTGATTGTGGTAATGCATAAAATTTCCCTGGATTAACTCTACTTGGTACAAGATAATCTCTTGCTCCTTCTGGTGTTGGAGCAATTAAAAATGGTGTTTCTATTTCACAAAATCTATTATTTGATAAGTAATTTCTTGTAATATTCATTACTTTGTGTCTTAATTTTAAATTTCTTTGCATAGATGACTTTCTAAGGTCTAAGTATCTATATTTTAGTCTTAGTGCTTCTGAAACATCATCATCATCTTTTATATAAATAGGTGGAGTTTCTGATTTATTTAAAAGTCTAAGTTCAGTTGCAAATATCTCTATATCCCCAGTTGGCATGTTAGGGTTTTTAGACTGTCTTTCACATACTTTTCCTTTTACTGCTATTACAAACTCAGCACCTAATTTTTCAGCTTTTTCAAAAGCTTCTTTATCTACATCTGTGTCAAAAACTATTTGGCATAATCCACTTGTATCTCTTAAATCAACAAATACAAGTCCTCCTAAGTTTCTTTTTTTCTGTACCCATCCCATAAGTACAACTTCTTCATTTATGTTTTTTTCTCTCAACTCTCCACAGTAGTGAGTTCTCTTTAAACCCTTTAAAGTTTCCAAGATACTACCTCCATTTTATTTAATTTTAATGCTATATATTTATCTAATACACAAAACATCATACTTTCTTATTTTACAGCTTTTGCTTTAATTCTTCAACTAATGTACTTAATTTTACAGTAGTTTGCTCTGATGTTTTCATATTTTTTAATGTTGCAGTGTCATTTTTTAACTCGTCATCACCAATTACTATTGTAAATTTTGAATTTATTTTATCTGAATACTTAAATTGTGCTTTTACACTTCTTTCTATATGGTCTTTATCCGCACTTATATGATTTTGTCTCAAATCTTTCAACAATTTAAAGCTTCTTGTATTTGCTTCTTCACCTATAGTTACTATAAATATGTCTGTAGATTGAGGGTTTTCTATTTCAATTCCATTGCCTTCAAGTGTAAGTAAAAGTCTTTCAATACCTAGTCCAAATCCAATTCCACTTATACCTTTTGGACCCCCTAGTTGTTCAACAAGACCATCATATCTACCTCCACCACATACAGTACTTTGAGCACCTATATCATTAGATATAATTTCAAAAGCAGTTTTTCTATAGTAATCTAATCCTCTAACTATTGTTTTGTCAATTACAAAGTTTATATTCATTTCCTTTAAGTATTCTTGAAGTTTATCAAAGTGAGCTTTACAATCATCACACAAATGGTCTGCAATAAATGGTATATCTTTGATATTTTCTTTACATGTAGGGTTTTTACAGTCTATAACCCTCATTGGATTTTTTTCTCTTCTCTCATTACAAGTCTCACATAATATATCTGCTTTTGAATCAAGATATTCTTTTAATAAAGCATTGTACTCTTTTCTACAAACTGGACAACCCACTGAATTTATACTCACTACCAAATCATTTAATCCAACTTCATTAAAAAATTGAACAGCTAGTGCTATTATTTCAGCATCCATTGAAGGAGTATCACTTCCAAGTGCTTCTATACCAAATTGATGAAATTGTCTCTGTCTACCAGCTTGTGGTCTTTCGTATCTAAAACAAGGTGTAACATAAAATAATTTTGTTGGTTGAGTATCTGCATATAATTTATTCTCTATAAATGCTCTGACTACACCAGCTGTACCCTCTGGCTTTAGAGTAATTTCTCTATCCCCTTTATCTTTAAAAGAATACATTTCTTTTTGAACTATATCTGTAGTATCTCCAACACTTCTCTTAAAAAGTTCTGTATGTTCAAATATAGGAGTTACCATTTCCTCATACCCATATAAAGCACATATTTCTCTAAATTTATTTTCTACATAACGCCATTTATAAGCCTCTTTTGGAGTTATGTCTTTAGTTCCTCTGGGAGCTTTAGTCAACATTTTTATATACCTCTTCTTTCTTCCTTTTTATCATTTCATCTACTCTATCAATGTATTGTTCAACATTCTTTACATTTTCTACTCTTTCAATTCTATCTTCATCTACATAAACAAATTTTGATATAGCACCTGCACCCAAGGCATAGTTGCTTTGTTTTTCCTCCATAATTTGTATATTGTAAATACACTCATATCCTTCTTTAGCATAACCTATATTTTCTAAGTTACCTAGCATATGTTTTTGTCTGTACATATAATATGGATTAAGTCCCATATCCTTAGCATATTTCATTGATAAATCTATCATTTTTATCATTTCTTCATACTGAGTTAAATGTTCTTTGTACTTATCCATATTTATATTTAGGTTAGAAGCTCTTTTTATAGCTAATGTATGAACTGTAAGACTTTCAGGAGAAAGTTTTTTTATTTCCTCTAATGTATTTCTTACCATGTCTAAGTCTTCATCTATAAGTCCTAAAATTATATCCATATTTATATTGTCAAATCCCATATTTCGAGCCATAATAAAACAATCTGCTAAATCAGAAACTTTATGTTCTCTTCCAATTTTAACCAAAGTCTCATCATTCATAGTTTGAGGATTTATACTAATTCTACTTACATTGTGTTTTTTTAATACACTTAATTTTTCTTTGGTAATAGTATCTGGTCTACCTGCTTCTACCGTAAACTCTTTAATTTTGCTTAAATCCAATTCTCTAAATAGAGCATTTATAAGTAAATCCAATTCTTCCTCATCCAATGTAGTAGGAGTTCCACCACCGATATATAGAGTTTCAATTTCTTTATTAGTATCCTCAATAACCTTGGCAAATCCTTTAATTTCTTCAATCAATTTATAAACATATTCTCTTTTTAAATGGCCAAATTGCTTTAATGAGTTTGAGGGAAATGAACAGTATACACATCTAGTTGGGCAGAATGGAATACTTACATAAAGAGAAATTTTATTTTTATCTATTGGATACATAAATAAGCGTTCTCTTTTAGCTATTTCAAGAGCTAAATCTATTTTCTCATCCATTATAAAATAGTTATCTTTTAAAATAGTTCTTATACTATTATCATCTAGTTTTTCATCCATCAGATTGTGGACAATTTTGACTGGTCTGATACCAGTCAAAATGCCCCATGGAACATAAGAATTAAATATTTGTTTAAGTACTATAAACATACTTTTTTTAATACTTTCTTTGCATAATTTTCTAATCTTTCTCTTACTTTCATTATCTAGTCTATCTAAAAACTCTTCAATCGTCTTATTATTACAAAATCCATTTAAAAACTCAGTATTTATATCTTTAATATTTTGCATTGATTCATACTTTAAGTTACCACCTTCATAATACTCAGTAATTGAAAGTAAAGTATCATTTTCATAAACCAATCTATTTATTAAGTATCTTGACTCCATACTATTGCTACAATCAGCAAAGTCATTAAATTTAAATTCACTAGTAAACAATTTTATAAGTTCTGCTACTTCATACTTATAATCATGTCCTTTTAAAAAAACATCCAACATCAACTTAACTCCTTCTATTAAACACTAGAAGAACCCCCTCACTGATACAGTTATTAAATATTTGATACTATTTTTAAATATTAATATAAAATTACATGTAAGGATTTGTCTTCTTTTCAACACCTAGAGTACTAGTTGGTCCATGACCAGGGTATACTCTAACAGCATCTTCATATTTACATAATTTTTTAAGTGATTTCTCCATTTGGTGGAAATCTCCACTATATAAATCAGTTCTACCAATACTTCCAGCAAACAACGTATCTCCTGTGAACATGTCATCTTCAACTCTTATACACATACACCCTTGTGTATGACCTGGAGTATGCAAGAAAGTCATTTTTAGTTCACCAAGTTCAAGCTTATCTTTATCATTTACATATATATCTGCATCAAATTCTTGTGCACCACATCTCATTGTATAACTTAAGTTTTTATTTTTATCATTTAATAATTCTTTTTCATCAATATGTGCAACTACCTTAGCACCAGTCTTCTCTTTAATATCTTTAACATACCCTATATGGTCACCATGTCCATGAGTAAGAATTATATATTCAACATTCAATCCATTTTCTTTTACAAAGCTTAATGTATCTACTAAACTTCCTCCTGGGTCTATAACTACACATTTTTTAGTTTTTTCATCACCTAATACATAAGTGTTTACTCCAAAATAACTATCTACAAATTTTTTTATAACCATTAAAGTTTTCCCCCTTAAAAAGATTTACTTGAGTCTAATAGTATTGTTACTGGTCCATCATTAGTTAATTCTACCATCATATGAGCTCCAAATTGACCTGTACCTACTGTTACACCTTTATCTTTGGCTTTTTTTACAAATTCTTCATACAAATCATTTGCAAGCTCTGGTCTAGCTGCGTTACTAAATCCAGGTCTTCTTCCTTTTCTACAGTCTCCATATAAAGTAAATTGAGATACTACTAAAAGTTCTCCACCTATGTCCATTAGAGATAAATTCATCTTATCATTTTCATCTTCAAAAATTCTTAGGTTTAATATTTTATCAATCATGTAGTCTACATCACTTGATTTATCATCATGAGTTACTCCCAACAGTACTAGCAACCCCTTATTTACTTGACCTATAATGTTTTCATCTACTGTAACTTTAGATGAAGATACTCTTTGTACTACTGCTCTCATATTTTCCTCCCTATTATTTTAACTCTAATTTGTCATTCTATAAATACTTTCTACACCAGGAATTGCTTTTAATTTTTTCATTAGAATTTTCAATTCCTCCGTGTCATTAACTTCTACAAGTAGATTTATACTTACAATACTATCTTTTCCTTTTCTTGCATTTATTCCATTTAAGCTAAGTTTATCCATTGCAACAATATGAGTTATTTCATTAACAATTCCTCTTCTGTCAGCAGCCTTTATTTGAATCTCAGCTTCAAACTTGCCTTTACCTGCTGAACTCCATGAAACTTCCACTAATCTATTTTGGAAGAAATCTCCATTATTATTTGCATTTGGACAATCCGCTCTGTGTATAGCTACACCTCTACCTTTAGTGATATACCCCACAATCTCATCTCCTGGAAGTGGATTACAACATTTAGCAAACCTTACTAAGATATTATCAAGTCCTTTTACTATAATACCTTGTGATGAATTTTTCTTTCTCTTTTTGCTGTATTCTGTTTCACTCATATTGTGTTTATTTAAATCTTCTTCTTGCATCTGTTGTTCTTTTTTTACTTTTTTAATTTCTTTTAAATACAAATCTTTTACTTTAGATACAACTTGAGATGACATTATACCACCATAACCTACAGTTGCAACTAAATCTTCAACACTTGGCTGATTAAATTTCTTGGCAACTAGTGCCATGTATTTTTCAACAAGAGGGTCTTTCTGTGGTATATCATGTTTCTTAAATTCTCTTTCTAATATGGTATTCCCACGGTCAACATTTTCTTCTCTTCTTTCTTTCTTGAAAAATTGTCTAATTCTACTCTTTGCATTTGGTGTTTTTACTATGTTAAGCCAGTCTCGACTTGGACCATTAGAATTAGATGATGTAAGTACTTCAACAATATTACCATTTTGAAGCTTATAATCAATAGGTACTATTCTTCCGTCAATTTTTGCTCCAACACATTTATTTCCTACATTTGTATGAACTCTATAGGCAAAATCTATAGGAGTTGATTCTGCTGGTAATTCAATTACATCTCCTCGTGGAGTAAATACATAAACCTGACTATTAAATACATCTTCTTTAAGTGCATCCATAAATTCTTGTGGGTCTTTTAAATCTTTTTCCCACTCCATCATTTGTCTTAACCACTGAAGTTTCTCTTCAACTTTTACTTCTTTGCCAGAAATACCTTCTTTATATTTCCAGTGTGCTGCAATACCATTTTCTGCTATATTATGCATTTCATGAGTCCTTATTTGTATCTCTAAAGGCTCTCCATCAGGCCCTACAACAGTAGTGTGTAATGATTGGTACATATTTGGCTTTGGCATTGCTATATAGTCTTTAAATCTACCTGGAATAGGTCTCCATAATGTATGAACTATACCAAGTACAGCATAACAGTCTTTTACATTATCTACTAGTATTCTTACGGCTGTTAAATCAAAAATTTCTTCAAAAGTCTTGTGTTTTTTCTGCATTTTTCTATAAATGCTGTAAAAATGCTTTGGTCTACCATATACATCACATGGTATACTTAAATCTTTAAACTTATCTTTAAGAAGCTCAACAATCCCTTGTATATAGTCTTCTCTTTGACTTCTCTTCATTGACACTCTATCAACTAATTCATAGTACCCTTCTGGGTCCATAAACCTTAATGCTCTGTCTTCTAGTTCCCACTTTATCTTAGATATACCTAATCTGTGGGCTATACCTCCATAAATCTCTAGTGTTTCTTTTGCTTTATACTTTGCTTTTTCTGGAGGCATGTATTTTAATGTTCTCATATTATGCAATCTATCAGCAAGCTTTATAAGTATAACCCTTATATCTTTTGCCATTGCTAGAAACATTTTTCTTAAATTTTCAGATTGAGTTTCTTCTTTTGAACGATATTTTATCTGACCAAGTTTTGTTACTCCATCAACTAAATCCGCTACTTCTTTCCCAAATTCTTTTGTTATGTCTTCATAGGTATATTCTGTATCTTCTACAACATCGTGAAGCAAACCTGCTGTTATAGTTTCAATATCTAATTCCATCTCTATTAAAATATTTGCCACTGCCAATGGATGAATAAAGTATGGTTCCCCAGATTTTCTATATTGTCCATCATGCGCTTTTTTTGCAAGATTGTAGGCTTTTTCAACCTTTTCAAAATTTGCATTAGGTGCATAAACTTTTATCTTTTCAATTATTTCTTGTAATTCTTTATCATGCATATAACCACCTATTTTGTATAAAATTTTAATATATATGAAAATAGTTGGTGCTATACCAACTATTGTAAAAGTACTAGTATTTTATAAGAGAATTAACATCATAGTTAGATAACTTTTCTCTCCCATTTAAGAATTCTAGCTCAATTAAAAATTGCATAGAAACTACTTCTCCACCTAATTTTTCTACAAGCTTAGCAGCAGCTTCCATAGTTCCACCAGTAGCCAATAAATCGTCTACTATTGCCACTTTTTGACCTTTTTTAATTGCATCTTTATGTATTTCTAAAGTATCCGTACCATACTCTAATCCATACTCATAACTCTCAACTTCTCCAGGTAACTTTCCAGGTTTTCTAATTGGAATAAATCCTACTCCTAATGCATATGCTACAGGTGTACCCATCAAAAATCCTCTTGCTTCTGGCCCTACTACTAAATCCACACCTTTGCTTTTCAATTCTCCAGCCATAGAATCTACTGCATATTTAAATGCCTCTCCATCTTTAAATAGAGTTGTAACATCTTTAAAATCTATACCTGGCTTTGGGAAATCATCAATATTCCTTATAAAGTTTTTTAAATCCATGGGAAACGCCTCCTAATAACTGCTATTGTATTGTTTTTCTAATTTTTTTAGATTATTGAGTATTAAACTCTCATTTAAATCTAATTTTTTCTGTGGTTTTGGCAATATTCTTATGAATACAGAATTTTTTTCATAATTTAAATTAAAGTCAAGTAAATTTAATTCTCTAAACACATTCAATATCGTAAAAAACTTTAATGGAATTACATTAAAAGTTCCCTTTATATTTACCATATCTAAATCAATTTCTTTTTTTATAAGTGCTTGTTTATAAATTGTTATAAATTCATCTCTTGATGGAACTATATTACTAACTACATTCTTTAAATATAATAGGTCTGTTTTATTATAATATTTTATAATTTCACTTTCTTCTCTTTTATTCTCATATATATACGAATATTCGCCTTTATTGTATAAATAATCATAAAGAATAATATTATTATATCTTTTTAAGTCTATTTTATCAATATTAGGAGAAAATATAAGCTCTAATTTATCAGTATTTTTGTTAATATCTTCAATAATATTGTAATTTATGTTAAAATCCAAGTCTATGAGTGATACATCTGATATGGCTCTATAGAATCCATTTATAGAATTAGATATTATCAATGTCTCTTGTTCAAAATAATCAAATATATTTATATCTGTATTTCCATCAAACAATTCAAAACCAGACTCAGATATATTATACAAGCTTTGTGAATCTTTTGGTATTATTTTTGACATTAATTTTAGCGAAAGTTTGTCATTACTTGCACTTTTAGGTCGAGCTAATCTAATATCTTTAAGTAAAAACTGCACTTTCCTATTTCCCATATAGTTATTTTCATCTAGTTGGAACAATACATCGACTTTATCTCCTACCTTATACAATGATTTTAAATGACTCATATTGAACCCTATACATTCATAGCACTTTTCATTTTCTACGCTTAATTTCAAATGTTGTTGATTTTTACCTATGATTTTTAAATCTTTTAGAATATAATTTCTAACTATAAATCTAGGATTAGGATTATTTAATCCAAATGGTTCTAATTTATGTAATTCCTCCACAAGATTTAAACTTATTACATTTTCTTGTAGTTCAAATTCAACATTTACATTTTCTATCATATCATCTTCAGTCAAATTATAATCTGCAAACTTATTTATTTCATTAGCCAAAGCTTCCACATTTTCTGAATTTAAAGACAATCCCGCTGCTTGTTCATGCCCACCAAACTTAGTCATTAAGTCTTTGCACTTTACAAGAGCCTCAAATATATTAAATCCTTTTATTGACCTTGCTGAGCCAGTAGCTTCTCCATGTTCTACACCTAAAAGAATCGTTGGTTTGTAGTATTTTTCAGTCAACTTAGATGCTACAATTCCTATTATTCCATGTTGCCAACCTTCTTTAGCTAGAACTAATACTTTATCATCATTATATCTGCTATTAGACTTTAACATTTCCTCAGCTTCATGATACATCTGAGCCTCTATCATCTGTCTTTCGTTATTTTTTTCTTCCAATATATTAGCTATTTCAACAGCTTCATCTTTAGATTGAGTAGTAAATAACTCAACACCCAAATAAGAATATCCTAAACGTCCTGATGCATTTATTCTAGGCCCAATTGCAAAACCTATATGAGAAGAACCTATTTTATCACTTTCTACACCACAAACTTTTATAAGCTCTCTTAATCCAATATTTTTGCCTTCTTTCATTAATTTTAAACCATTTTTTACAATTATTCTATTTTCATCCACAAGTGGAACAATATCACAGATAGTTGCCAATGTTACTATTTCTAAATAATCGTACATGCTAGCCTTAAAATCTTCTTTTGGAGTAAGTGCTTGTATCATTTTAAATGCTACACCACATCCACATAGTGCATCAAATGGATAGTTACAATCTTCTTGCTTTGGATTTATTACTGCAAAAGCTGAGGGAATTTCATTTTGGCATTCATGATGGTCTGTTATTATAACATCTATACCCAAATTATTTGCTAGATTAACCTCAGATACTGATGTAATTCCACAATCAACACTTATAATCAAATCACATCCCCTAGAGCTTATAAGCTTTATAGCATCTTCATTTATACCATAGCCTTCTTCTAGTCTATTTGGAATATAGTAATCCACATGATATCCTATACTATTAAAATATAAGCATAAAATAGAAGTAGAAGATACGCCATCAACATCATAATCCCCATAAATCCAAATTTTTTCTTTTTTATCAATAGCTAACTTTATTCTATCTACAGCCTTTTGCATATCTTTCATTAATAAAGGGTCTCTTAAATAGTCTAAAGATGGATTCATGAATATTTCTGAATCTTTTTCAGTATATATACCTCTATTTTTTAAAATTTGGCAGATTTCCGGGGAAATATTAAGTTTTTTGCTAAATTCACTTTCCTCTATCTTCCCTTTGTATTTCAGTGTCCATTTTTTCAAATTTAATTCCCCCTAATCTTTTTTGTATTTTGACCTAATACTTCTTATAACTAAGCATAGCCCTATTATAAAAGAAATAAAGAACCCTGCTATAGCAGTAAATTTTATCCATATATTATTTTCTATATTTGGTGATGCAATTATAAGTGAAGAACCTACTATAATCGATGCTAACACTAAACTCAGTGATATTTGAGACGTTAACTCTAGTATACAATTTTCTAATCTTATCATTTTAACATCTTCAATTTGCATTTTTATATTATTTCTTTCTACATTTCTTAAGATTGCTTTTAACTGTTTTGGAATAGTTTTTACATCAAGTAATATCTCTTCTACATTTTGTCTTGAGTTTAAAACTACATTCTTTGGATTGAATTTATTTTTATAATGATGCTTCATAAATTCTTTTCCCATAGAGCCAAGAGAAAAATCTGTATTTAAAGTTCTACTTGTACCCTCTAATGTTATAATAGTCTTTGCAAGTGTTACAAACTGTGCAGGCATAATTATCTTATACTGTCTAAAAAATCTAAACAATTCATTTAATATATCTGTCACATTTATCTTTTCTATAGAGATATCATAATAGTAATGTATTAGATACAGTAAATCCTGTCTAAGACCTTTAACATCAGCTTCTCCATTTAATGCATCCATTTCTATTAACAAGTATATTATTTTATCAACATTTTTTTCTACACCAGCTAATGCAATTTCATTTAATTGGTTCAAAGTTTTGTTATCAATAATTCCAATCATTCCAAAGTCTATATATGCTATCTTGTTTTTACCAACTATAAATATATTACCTGGATGTGGGTCTGCATGAAAAAAACCATGTGACAATACCTGTATAAAAAAAGACCTAACACCTATTTCAACAATAGTTTTTGTATTGTAGCCTAATTTTCTTATTTTTTCTACATCACTTAACTTTGTACCTTTAACTTTCTCCATTACTAAGATTCTCTTACTGTTATATTCTGAATATACTTTTGGTATATATACTTCATCACTATTTTTAAATATCCTAGAAAATTTAGTTGCATTTATAGATTCAAAATTGTAGTCAAGTTCTCTCATTAATTGAGTTTGAAATTCTTCTATCATTTGTTCTAAATCTAAATTAAAGTCTTTTTTTAAGTCTTTTAATGTATGCGCAATAGTTCTAAGAATCTCCAAGTCAGATTTTATTATCTTCTCTATATTAGGTCTTTGAATTTTTACAATTACTTCTTCTCCTGTTTTAAGTATTCCTTCATAAACTTGACCAATTGAAGCTGCTGCTATTGGTTCTTCTTTAAATTCTGAGAATACTTCCTCTATGCTTAATCCTACTTCTTCTTTAAATATTTCAATGGCTATATTTGAATCAAACTTCTCTACATCATCTCTAAGCTTTGATATTTCATCAATTATATCTTGGTCTAACAAGTCTTTTCTTGTACTCAATATTTGACCTATTTTTACATATGTAGGTCCTAGTTCTTCTAAGACTCTTTTCATTCTCTCACCAGTTGTCATATTTTTTATTTCTTCTGGTGGGTCAAATAGTGGTATTTTATATGCTATGCCCTCTATATTTAATCTTTCTACAATAAAGCTAAAACCATACTTTATCAAAATATATCCAATTTCTCTATATCTCTTTAAATTCCTATAACTTATTCTCAAATTTTTTCACTCCTAGAATAGGTATACCCAAAAACTTACACCTTAATTTATCTATGCCTACGACATTATTTTACTAATTGATATACTAATATCTTATATCCTCTTTAATATTTAATTTTATCACATATACTAGTAATTTTATTAAATTTCTTTAACTCAGTTAATTTTTATTTTTGACATTTCATACCTATTCTAAACAACTGCTTTCTCAAAATTAAAATAAATTAGTGGTTGCCTCAAAACAAATTTAAGCATGTTTTGAAACAACCACTCTTTAATTATTATTTTTGATTCTGTGCTGCTTCTAAATACCATTGATATGACTCATCAATATATTTTTTATCTTCTTCAGTAAGTTCTCTAACTACTTTTCCAGGAGAACCCATTATTAAAACTCCTGGTGGAAACTTTTTATTAGATGTAATTAATGTACCTGCTCCTATTAAAGTGTATTCTCCTATTTCAGCATTATCTAGTATTATTGAACCCATTCCAATTAAAACATTATCACTAATCTTGCAACCATGAACTATTGACCTATGTCCTACTGTCACATTATTCCCAATTACAGTATTTTCATCTCCATGTACTATTGAACAATCTTGTATATTAGTATTTTCTCCAATAGTTATTGGCCCTTCATCTCCTCTAACTACTGCATTGTACCATACACTTGAATCTTTACCGATTTTAACATTTCCAATTATATCTGCTGATTTTGCTACAAAGACACTTTCATCAATTAAAGGTTTATCTTCTAAATAATCTCTAATCATATATAAACAACTCCTCTAAGATATAAATTTAATTATTTGCTCCTTCTAACATTAATTTTGCTTGTATCATAATAGAACATTCTGTACGCTTTCTTTGCATTTCACAGCCCAACTCATATGGTTTTGATATATCATTGTTGAAATTTATTGCATTGGCATGACATCCACCTGAACAATAGAACTTATTCCAACATTTTTTACACTCTTCCTTAGTATATACATGAGCTTCTCTAAATGTATTTTTTAACTTTTCTGGAAGTACAATTTCTTTATCCAATATATTTGCCATTTTAAATTCTTCATTTCCAACAAATTGATGACATGGGTATATGTCTCCACTTGGTGTTACAGAAAGATACTCATTTCCAGCACCACATCCAGTTATTCTCTTTATTACACATGGTCCTTGATTTAAATCTATCATAAAATGGAAAAATTTAAATCCATCTCCTTGTAATTGTCTATCTGCATACTCTACAGCAAATTTCTCATATTCATCAAATATCTTTGGTAAATCTTCCTCCCTAAGTGCATATGGATTACTTTCATCTCCAACAACTGGCTCTACAGATGTTAATTTAAATCCTAAATCTGCAAAATGCATAACATCTTTAGAAAAATCTAAGTTATCTCTTGTAAATGTACCTCTTATATAATAATACTTATCTTTTGCTCTTCCTTCTACAAGTTTTTTAAATCTTGGCAATGTAATATCATAACTACCTTTGTCATTTAAAGTTGGTCTCATATTATCATTGACTTCTTTTCTTCCATCTAAACTTAAAACTACATTATGCATATTTTCATTTATATAATCTATAATTTCATCATTTAACAGCACACCATTTGTAGTTATTGTAAATCTTATATTTTTATTATAATCCTTTTCAATACTTTTTCCATACTCAACTAATTGCTTTACAACTTCAAAGTTCATTAGAGGCTCTCCACCAAAGAAATCTATCTCTAAGTTTTTTCTACTTCCTGAATTGGCAATCAAATAATCTATTGCTGCTTTACCAACTTCAAAACTCATAAGTTCTTTTTCTCCACCGAAATCCCCTTGAGCAGCAAAACAATACTTACATTTCAAATTACAATCATGGGCTACATTTAAACATAGTGCTTTTACTACAGGCTCTCTATGTACAAAACTTGGATGATATTGATATGTATCTTCTGTATATAAAAGACCTTCTTTTTCTAAATTTAATATTTCTTCATATGCTTCATTTATTTTTTCTTCTTGATATTTAGATTTTAATATATCTAGCACTTCTTCTTTACTTTTGTCTTTATAAAAATCTAATAAATCGTATGCAACATCATCTAATACATGAACAGCTCCTCCATTCACATCTAAAACGATATTATATCCATTCATAGAAAATTTATGTATTATACTCATAACCTACCTCCTAAACTACTATCTATACTAAAGTTTTTTACTGTTTTAATTAAACTTTACCCTTCATTATATCATACAGTTTGCTTAAAATACATACAATACAAAAATGACTTACTACTAGTAAGTCATTTCAATGGATACACTATATCCCCCTAAATTAGCACACTTATACATTACAAAATAAAGTATATTATGTGCTCATAAAATAAAATATTTGTTCATAATTGCTTGTTTTATATTTATTAAAGTATAACAATTTCTTTTTTATAATAATTATATGTAAGTAATTTACTTGTTTTATATTTATTAAAGCATAATATTTTTTTATAATGATTTCATATGAATAATTGCTTGTTTTTAATTTATCTTTTTTAAATTCTTAATTTCTTTTGGTACCTTAGGTTGATGTATAATCCATGGACAAGTGCTATTTGCTGACAAAATTGCAGTACTCAGTGCTAATGAACTAGCACACTTCATAATTTTCACAATAAACTTTTTCATAATTTAATTCTCCCTCATACACATTTTACTTATACTTTTTTTAGATTTTAATTTACCTAATACTAGCATTATACAAATCCAAAACATTGCAAAAGCACTATATATAAAGTAATCCATAAACACATTTAATGAAAAACTTGAAACTGTCATTAACAAGACTACTGTAGATATAGATATAGCAATTTTTTTATAAGTTAACTTTTCTACCTCACTTATAGGATTACTTTTATGCTCTACTGGACACATAATACAAATTCCAATCCAACTAATACTAGCAATAATCATAATAATATTTTTAAATAAATCTACATTTAGATTTTCTATAATAAATATTGTAGATAAAATTATAAAAACAAAGGTTAATAGACATCTAAAATAGTTATTTGCATGATACCCTCCAGAAAATTGTCTTATTGGACAGTAACATATTAAAAAAAATAATATATATGTAAATTTCCCAAATAAAAAACCTAAGAGTAGTATGGTCGTTATATTAACTATAAAAGCAATTAATATTTCAAATCCATAAGAATACACCCTAGATTCATTGCTATCTATCATATTTTTATAAATTAAAACAGATGTCATTTTATCAGCATATCTCTTAAACATTATTACCTCCAGAAAAAAATTTTACATATATAGAATAGCGTCTTTTTTGAGAAAATTCAATATATTTTTCAAAACTAGTTATTGAAATTGTAAAACTGGTCAAAAAAAGACCTATATAATCATTTTGTTATTTTTTATATAATAAAAAAGTTATAATAAAAGAGTTTTATTAAGCTTTATATGCATAAAAGCACATAACTTATAGCGTATAAGTTGTGTGCTTTTATTTTTATTATAAATCTTTAATTTTATATTTATTTTTATGATATATCTTAGCTTTGCTTTTACTTTCATAATATATATGTTTAACTTTGTTTTTGCTTTACATATTGGAGTGCTTTTCTATTCTGTTTTACTGCCTCTAAACAAACTTTTTCTGTTTGATTTTCTACATATTCCAAAGCTCTGTAATTCTGTTTTACTGCTTCTAAGCATAGCTTTTCTGTTTGATTTTTAACATATTTCAGCATTCTATAGTCTTGTCTTACTGCTCTTAAACAAACATCCTCTGTTTGTTCTTTTACATATTTAAGTGCCTCAAAACTTTGATTTACTGCTTCCAAGCAAACTTTTTCTGTTTGCTCTTTTACATATTGTATAGCACTGTAATTTTCTTTTACTGCCTCTATACACATTAATTCTGTTTGCTCTTCTATATATTTAAGAATATTTCCATTTTGCTTTACTGCCTCTACACATATTTTTTCTGTTAGTACCTTTATATAGCTCAATATCTCTTTTATTTCAAAGTCTTTAAATGAGCCCCTTATAGCTTCTATACATATTTCTTCGGTCTGTTTCTTTACATATTGTAATACTTTTCCATTCTGTCTTACTGCCTCTAAGCAAATGTCCTCTGTCTGCTCTTTTACATATTGTAGTGATCTTCCATCATTTCTTACTGCCTCTAAACAGATTTCTTCTGTCTGCTTATTTACATATTGAAGAGCCATATAACTTCGTCTTACTGCTTCTATACATATTTTTTCTGTCTGTTCATTTACATAATACAAGGCAAAATCATTTTGCTTTACTGCTTCTATACATATTTCTTCTGTCTGTTCTTCTACACAAGGCAATGCACTATAGTTTTCCTTTACTGCTTCTAAACATATACTATCATTTTGTTCCTTAACATAAGCTAAAGACTTTCCATCTTTTTTTACTGCTTCTAAGCATATTGTTGGAGTTTGCTCTTTTATATCCTTTAATATTTCTGCCACATCATTTTTTGATGCCCTTTCTATTAATTCTAAGCATACTTCTTCTGTCTGCTCTTCTACAAATCTAAAAACTTCCATAACATCATGAGTTGATGCACTTCTTATAGCCTCAATTAATATATTTTCTGTCTTGTCATTTATGTAATATAAGGCTCTGTAATTCTGTTTTACTGCTTCTATACATATAGCTTCGGTTTGATTTGTTATGTATTTGAGAGCTTTATAAGTCTGTTTTACTGCCTCCATACATACCCTATCAGTCTTATCTTTTACAAATTCTATTATTGTACCATCTTGCCTTACTGCTAGTAAACACATTTCTTCAGTTTGATTTTCTATGTCTTTTAATTCTCTATAGTCATATTTCACTCTGCTTAAGTCATTTAAATGCACATTATTATCTTCTTCTGAATTATCCTCATTAATTTCTATATCATCCTCAAATTCTTCATCATCTAAATAGTCATCTTTTTCTGGCAAAAACATAGATTTAATTTTATTTTTTATATCCATAAAATTAACCTCCTTTAATACGATTTTATCATTAAAGTAAAGCATTTTTAAGTATTTATTTAATTAATTTTATATTAAGTTCTTTTAAAAGTCCATTCATTGTTGATAGATTCTATTTTATATTAATAATTTAATTATAAACATGCGGGGTAATAAAGTTAATAGTGGACATTTTCCATCCCATTAGTGTACACTATTTATATTTAATACTCATTTATAGTTATTTTTTTCAATTTTTTCATCATTTACTATATCATATTCATTTAATTTATGATATTATTTAAATATAATATAAGTTTTATAAAGTATATTAAATATATTATAAGATGGAGGTCGAGTAATTTTGAAAGGAAACATAGTACAATATAATTTTGCAGATATAGAGGAAGAAGTATATTCATTGGATTATGCTATAGCATGGAATACAGACGAGGAAAACGTAAACATTATACCATTTACAAATAAATTCTGTAAAGAATCTATAGAATCTTTTTGTTTAGGTAAAATTGACAACTTTGTTGAAATATTAAATGAAGGCTTTGTTGAAAATCATCATTATGTACATTTAGATAAGATGGTAAGTGTTCCTAAGAAAAAAGTTAATTTAGTATATCAACAAGACACATATGGTTCTCTTTTAAGAGATAGCAATAGTAATCTTATTCCTGTAAAAATAACTTCAGAACAATCTAAGTCTATATCAAATAAGGTTGATTTATTTTGTGCTGGTGAAGAAAAATGTTTAATTAATATATTACTAAAGGCTGACCCATCATATGTTTTGGATGTAGATAGCATAAAAGATAAGGACATCTTAAATTTAGGTTATAAATCTATTGATAGATACAAAGAATACAACTTTGATGATGATAAGATTTTAATATTTTTTATCAATAAAAAGCGTTATTCTGTAATTATGAAAAAAACAAATAATTCTAGTGGAGATTTAGCTACTAGAAACAATCTTATTAAGGAGTTATTTGCTAATAAAGCAGGAAATATCAACTAATCTTAGAATTTTAATGTGCTACTTTTTAATTAAATAATAATATACAAAGTGGGAGTAGAAAAATCTACTCCCACTTATTTATAATAAACAAATAAATCCATAAATCTATTGAGTGATTATAATTTTTAGATTGTACTAACTTACATTTTTAAATTTACATTTTAAAATTTAAGGTGCACTTTCTATTCTAAACTTTAATCTCTACATCAATATCATCAACTGTAACAACTTACAATTAAATCTTTAATAATCAAACCTTAGACCATATATATTAAAACTCAAATTAAATTTAGGATTTATTTGGATATCACATTAAAATTATACATTCATATTCAATATCTTAAGTTCTTAATTTATTTTACCCTTAATTCTATTATTAAATACTTTTAATTATTTTTCAATACAATATCAAATTTTAACATTAATAATTTTAAGTTTAAATTTATTTCGTAAATCCAGATACTTTCCACACTCCACCATCATTTATAACATCAATATTAATGTCAGAAAAACCTAATTTTCCACCAGCCTTTTCTACCCCATCATTAGCAAATATTACATTATAACTTTTTTTATCTTTTTCTTCTTCTTCTCCTAAATCCATTTTTTCTATATATACAATTGTATCGCTATTAATATAATCTGGTAAATTCATTTCAAATCTAGTATCATTAAAAAGTTTACGATTATCCAAATTAATAAATAAAGTACTTATCTGACTTTCTACATCCATAGTTGCTAACAACTCATTTGTATTATTTTCTTCCATAGCCTTAAGATGCATTCTTATTAAATCTTCATTACTCATTTTTGATATATCCTTATATAGAGAATTAGTTTTATCTATACAGTTATCAACTATCCACACATTTAAATCTTCTTTTTTTACTTCTTTAAAAGTATGTCTTTTTAAACTAATAGCCTTTCCTTCATGTCTGCCTGAATCAATGTATGCTCCTACAATCCTTCCATCATGTCTTATTACAATTCCTCTAGCATCTAATAAAGGTTCAAATGAGTCTGGTAATGGTTCAATTAAGCTATATATCTCAGCAGTAATGTCATTTGAATTTAAATTAGAAAAATCTAATCCTATATCTTTAGACAGTTCCATATTATAAGCCCAATATATTTTCTCTGTTGTATTTTCTGATGAATATTTAAAATTGTTGGGAAGTGTTTTTCTTTGAGACGATATAAGAAAACTTGGTGTCCAACTATACTTTTTAAAAAGTTCATTCACATCATTAGGAACTTTTGTATTTTGAGGTTTAAATTCATCAAGAGAGTTTATTAACCTGAAAAAATCATATGGTAAGTTAAATTTCTCATTATTGTATTTAATCTCTCCAAAATTATGTAGATTATCATATGAGTAGTTTATAATTTTTTGCTCATTATTGCTATTATAAAAACTTATCTTTTGATTCTTTACAGCTACCCCACTCATATCTCTATCCTCAAAATCAGTTACCTTACTCATAAAACTTAATATCTCATTTATTAATTTTTCATCTGTAACTACAATTGGTTCATAGTTTTTTTCAGCCTCTCTATTAAACTTATGATAAATTTCTATTCTCTTTGTATCTTTCAAATCTGAATATATTTTGTTGTACTGCTTATTATCTATTAAGCTACGTTCTGTACTTAAAAATAATATTACAAAAGCTAAGACAGGTAAAATTATGATAAATAGTTTTGTTTTTGTAATTTTCAAATTGTATACCTCCATTAAATATATACTCTTTAAACCATTCACCCTTAATATATATTACCATATTTCAAGAGTACATCCACATAACATTAATACATATTCAGGTGCAATTACCTAAAAAATAAGTCTACAAAAAACACAAACTATAATTAAGGTATTATAAATTTTAATTTATAATAATAAAAAAGCCATAGCGTATAAAATAAACTATGGCTTTTCTTTACTTATTGAGTTATTCATATTATTTATAACATATCTACATGGATATTTTATATAATATAAGTTTGTAAATTACATATTATATATTTTATAAATTACATGTTAAAAGTTGTTTCAATATATCTTTTTATTTCTTCAGCAGTACCCATATTAAGTACTTCATCAGCTAATTTTTTCATATCGGCTTCTTTAACTGAAGTTATTAATTTTCTAGCAGGAAGTATTGATATTGGAGACATAGAAAACTCGTCTAATCCCATACCTAAAAGTATTGGTATCATTTTTTGGTCTCCAGCAGATTCTCCACACATACCTGCCCACTTACCTTCTTTATGTGCATTATCTATAACTGTCTTTATAAGTCTTAAAACAGCTGGATTAAATTGATTGTAAAGATAGCTTATCTTTTGGTTCATTCTATCAACTGCACAAGTATATTGGATTAAATCATTAGTTCCTATTGAGAAGAAATCTACATGTTTAGCAAGTACATCAGATATTACAGCAGCAGATGGTACTTCTATCATCATACCGATTTCTACATCTTTAGCATAAGCTATACCTTCAGAATCAAGTTCTGCTAACACTTCTTTTACAACTTCTTTAGCTTGTAATAATTCTTCTAAAGATGAAATCATAGGGAACATTATTCTCAATCTTCCATGAACACTTGCTCTATATAACGCTCTTAATTGAGTCTTAAATATATCTGTTCTATCTAAACAAAGTCTTATTGCTCTGTAACCTAAAAATGGATTCATTTCAGGTTCCATAGTCAAGTAACTTAACTCTTTATCTCCACCTATATCTAATGTTCTTATAACTATAGGTTTACCTTCCATTCCTTCTAATACAGCTTTGTAAGCTTCATATTGTATTTCCTCAGTTGGGAAAGAATCTCTATCCATATATAAAAATTCTGTTCTATAAAGACCAACACCTTCAGCATCATTCTTTATTAGACCTTCTATATCATTAGGAGTTCCTATGTTACCAGCTAATTCCACATGCTTCCCATCAAGAGTTACTGATTGCTTTCCTTTTAATAATTGTAATGCTTTTCTTTCTTCTTCATATTTAGCTTTTAACTCAGTATATTTGTTTATAGTATCTTCATCTGGATTAACGATTACTTCACCAGTATCTCCATTGAAAACTACAAAATCTCCATCTTTAACGTTTGAAGTTATATCACTTAGTCCAACGATTGCAGCGATTTCTAAAGTTCTAGACATTATAGCTGTATGAGAAGTTCTTCCACCTATATCAGTTAAAAATCCTAAAACCATTTTTTTGTTCATAGTTGCTGTATCTGATGGAGTTAAATCATGTGCTATTAATACTACTTCTTCACTTAAAGCAGATAAATCAACAACTTTGATTCCTAATATATGTCTAAGTATTCTATTTGTAACGTCTTTTATGTCTGCTGCTCTTTCTTTCATGTATTCATTGTCCATAGACTCAAACATGCTAACAAACATTTCTTTTATTTCATTTAAAGCATATTCTGCATTTACATTTTCAGTTTTGATTTTATCAATTGCAGAACCAATTAATTCTGGGTCTTCTAAAACTAATAAATGTGCTTCAAATATTTCTGCTTCTTCTTCTCCTAATTCTTGAGAAGCCTTTTCCTTAACTTTTATTAATTCTTCTTTAGAAACTACAACTGCATTTTCTAATTTAGCAACTTCCGCTTCAACATTATCTATAGATTTTTTCTCAATTACTAATTCACTATGCTCTACTACTAACGCTTTCCCTAAAGCAATACCAGGAGAAGCTCCTATTCCTTTGTAAGCCATAACCCTACCTCCTAAAAATATCTTCTGTATTTTGATTACAAATTTATAATTAAAAATATCTTACTTATTTCATCATTTAAAATATTTGTATTTTCATACCCAATTAACAATAATCTTAATCTTCTGATTAAATAAACATGAAAGTAACAAAGAAACTAAATATTTACAAACTTTTGTCTGTATATTTTTAATGTTTCTCTGTTACTTTTACTCTAAGCAATGATTAGATTATAAATACCAAATTTTTAGAAACTATTATATCTACTCTCCAAATCCACTTTCAACTAATTCAACCATTGCTGCTAAAGCTACTGCTTCATCTTCTCCATTTACAACTAATTTTAATTCTTCTCCTTGAGCTAAACCTAAACTCATTATTCCCATGATTGATTTTGCATTTACAGTTTTGTCTTTTGCTACAACTTCTACTGTTGATTTAAACTCAGCAGCCTTCTTAACAAACATTCCTGCTGGTCTAGCATGTAATCCACTTGCATTTTTGATACTAACTACTTTTTCCATTTTTTAAATCCTCCTATAAACCTAACATTTTATATTTTTTAAAATTGTTTTCCTATTTTTTACTTTAATGGCACTTAGTGGTACTTTTTTGTCCTATGGTACTTTTTTGTTCCCACTAGTGCTACAAAAATATTATACTACTAATATACACTTTTTTCGAGTATAATTACAAATTTTTTTTTGTTTTTTATTTAACTTTGATTTTTTAAGTCTTTTATAATACAATTTGTCAATAATTTTGTGTTTTTGTTCTTTTTAATACTAATTTTAGGTCTAATTTCAAAATTTGATGCTAAATTCTTATTAGAATCAATATTTGTATTTACAACATCTATAACCTTGTTAAAATCATATAATTTTACCCTATTTATACTATTTTCTTCAAGTTTTTTCTCATATACACAGTAAAATAAATCTTTATATGAAAAATTTTTGGGTAAACCAAGTGTCTCACCAAGCTTTGGTATTACATTTTCCATAACAGTTCTAAGCGAAACATCTCTTTTTATATTCAATAAGTTACAAATACATTGTATTGTTTCATTACTCATTCTTCTAAATCTATCAAAACAATACTCTTCATCGTACTTATATTCTACATCAAAGTAATATTTAATACCATCGCATCTTTCATAAGCTTTCATAGTATCTAAATATCCTAATCGAATATTTTTTTCTACATTATCTCTATCTTTATTAAGAGAGCCACCTAAATATTCTGATGGTATTATGGTTTTTATATTTATATTCTGATGTTTGTTTAGGTTCATTTTTCCAAGAAAATCATCAATTAACCTAATTACAACAACATCTTCATATCCTTTATCTTCTAAAAGCCCTATTGGCATATTATCACAAAACATTCCATCCAAATACAATTTATCATCCATTACATTTGTTTGGAAAATAGGCAAACTAGAACTAGCAATTAAGTAGTCAACCAATCTCCCTTGTGGCATATCTTCTATATACAATGGATGAGGATTAATTTTTTTATCCCACCAAACCGTAACAAGTCCAAAGTCTTTTTTTGATTTTCTTATTATATCTTCATTTAATGTAGTTTCCATTAAGTGTCTTAATGGGCTTATATCTATACCTTCATTTTTTCTGGCTTTATTTATAAGTTCAAAAACTGCATTGATATTTTTCGTAGTGAAATCTACATTTTTAAATCTCTCATAGCTTTCTTTGTCAATATTCATAAAATGAGTATAATCATAGTTTAGCCAGATATCTTCCATTACCTCAATATCATTTTGAATTATATATGCTCCATTTAAAGCCCCAATTGATGTTCCTGTTACTCCTTGAAATTCTATACCAAGTTCTCTTAAAGCTTTATATGCGCCTATTTGATAAGCTCCTTTTGTTCCTCCACCTTCTAAAACTAATCCTTTCATATTATCACCTACTATTTAAAGCGTTCCTGATTTATATTCCTCAGCAAATATTAATTCAAAAAACTACTTTTAGTTATTGGAGAAAAATAAAATTGCACAAATTTATTTTTATTTTATCAAAAAAATATTCAAAAGTATATATTTTTAATATTTTTTATATGGTTAACTTTTTCTTTATAAATTTAGATAAATTATTAACATTCAACGTATTTTTTCATAGCCATATTTATTTATATACCCAAAGAATCTATTACTAATTTATCTATTTTTATCTGCAATTTTTCTACTTTTTCTTTATCTATTTTTTCATTTAATAAAATTGATATTATTTGTTTTGATAAATCCTCTATTTCTTCATAATTATTATCTCTAAAAATTCTTATCTTCATAACCTTATTAGGATAATAATCATATATATTTTTACTCATTTTTTTGGCTGTTATTTTAAAGTATTTATCATATACACTAGAATTTAAAATTCCAACTAAATATTCATATGAAAATTTATCTAAATACTCATCTTTTATGAAAAAAGAATATACATCTGCACTTGAAAAATTATTATCATAATCTATAGCAAATCTATTTTCTTTGGATTTATATGGATACATTATCTTTTTTCTTTCGAAAAAAAGCTTTTCTCTACCCCATTGAAGTTCATACCACTTTCTTATTCCACTTTTACATTCTCTTCTATTTTCTAATTTTGTCTTATATACTCCTATAATTTCATCAAGTATTTTCTTGTTTTTAACCTCATCATCTATATCATTTGAGTATATTAGCTTATATTCACTCTTCTCTACTACATACTTGTTTATATTTTTGCTTTTTATCCAATCTTTTAAAAGCTTCTCATCTACAAAATCTAATTTTGAATCCCCTTCACTTAAAATAAATGCTTTATCACATCCTGTAATTATACCTTGAAAGCTTACAGCTATATCTTCTAGGCTATATTTACCTTTTTCTTGTATTTTATTATAAAAAGATTCATTATCCTTATTTACAATTATCCATTCATCAGAAAGCAAGTTTTGATTTATATTAAAATATTCAAATTTACTACTGTTTAAAAGTTCTTCTAGTGTTTTAAATTTATTTATAGATACATCTTCATTCTTTATTCTAAATATATCTATAGGTGTATCATTCAATTTTTTTTTATTAAAAGTAAGAATGCAACTAGAAACACCTATGTTTTTAAATATATTTGCACCCAAAAAATCTACTATTTCTTTAATATTAACATTTGACTTAATATAATCTCTCAAATCTTTTCCCGATAAACTTTCTAAGAAATACCTTGGAGTTATAACACTTCCTGTTCCTCCACATTTTAAGATATCTATAATCTTTTTATAAAAACAAAAATATAAGTCAGCTTTATCTTTATAAACCTCACTGTATTTTTCTAAAAGAAATTTTTTATATTTTTTTTCAAGTTTTTTATGTCCAATATACGGAGGATTACCGACTATGTAATCAAACTTATATCGCCAGTTTTTCTTTAGACTATCACAACAAAATAGGTTGATTTTAATATCGTCATATTTTAAATCAGTTCTTGTCTTTTTGTTTTTTAAGCTATCTTTTAGTATATTTATAGCATTTTCATCAATATCAGCACCATATATACAATGGTTTAATATATGATTGTGTATATTATCAATCTTCCAATAATTTTCATCGTATTTATTTTTTAATTCATAAATATTTTTTTCAAATAAGTCATATAAAATATCATATACTTCTAAAAGAAAGTTTCCACATCCACAAGATATGTCAAGAATTCTCGGATATGGATTTTTAATTATATCGTGATTTCTCAAGGTTTTTTTAACAATATAATCGACAATGATTTTAGGTGTATAGTATATTCCACCTGCTTTTTTAGTATCTACATCTAAACTATTCTCATACTCTTTAGATAATAGAAAGTTATCTTGAGATATATCATCCATAACTGAAAACCTCCAACTATTAGCTAAGCTAAAAATTTATTATTCTAATATCTGTCTTATAGATTTTCTTGATAAAAGTTTATAGATTTCTTTTTCTATCTCTAGTAATTCCTGATTTACCTTGCAACCTTTTAAACAATTACTACAATTAGATACATATCTAGTACATTTATTTATATATATTTTCCCATCTATTATTTCTACAATCGTTCTCAAACTTATTGTATCCAATGATACATTTAACATGTATTTCTTTCCATCTTCTTTATTAAAAGTAAGTAAGTTATTTGCACAAAGTTTTCTAAGTAGTTTATATAATGTTAATATTGGTATATCTTCATTTTTTAATATTGTTTTGACATCTATTGGATTGTTTTCTCCATTATTAAATATAGCTCTTACAATTCTTATTGCATAATCTACGTCTTCTGAAATCATTATTCCACCTCCTCAACTGCCATATATTCTTTCAAAAGACTCTCTTCTAAACTTATATTACTTTTTCCAGTAAGAAGTTCCTTGTAACTACATTCATCTATTGGTTTAGAAAATACATAACCTTGTATAAAATTACATCCCATACCATTTAAAACTTTAACTTGTTCCATATCCTCTACACCTTCACATATAACAGTTAAATTTAAATCATGCGAAAGATTAACAATGGCTTTTATCATAACCTTTGTTTTTGAGTTAGTCACTATATCTAATATAAGTGACCTATCAATTTTTATAACATCTACTGGTATCCCCTTAAGATTGACAAAATTTGAGTTACCTATACCAAAGTCATCCAATGATATATTCATACCTAGAGATTTAATTTCATAAAGTCTCTCACTAATAAACTTTACATCATTTAAAGCTGTTGTTTCTGTTATTTCTATTTCTACAAGTTTTCTAGGAACATTATATGTATCAAACATTGACTTAAAAAAATCTACTAAATCATTCTTATAAAGTTCTACTCTAGATAAATTTATTGAAACTGGTAAAACATTTATCCCTTCTGAAATCCACTTATCAATAGTAATAAAAACTTCCTCAATCACCCATCTACCAATATTATTTATCAAACCACTTTTCTCAGCTATAGGTATAAAATTATTTGGAGCAACTATACCTAAAGTTGGATGAATCCATCTTATTAATGCTTCTGAACCTATAATTTTATTTGTTCTTGAATCAAATTTAGGCTGGTAGTGAATTATGAACTCTTTGTTTTTAATAGCTAAAAATAAATCTTGTTCTATTTTCATAAGTGATTTTATTTCTTTTTCCATAGCATCATCAAATTCCACATATTCTATATGCTTTAATCCTTTTGATTTAATTCTTGCCATATCAGCATTGTCTATAGCTTTTTTTATGTCAATTTCATTACTATTAAATTTATAAATACCAATAGAAGCTTCAATATTTATATTCATTTTAAAACTATCTATCTGACTCAAGGTCACAATTTTATTTTTAATAAGGTTTACCAAATTATGAATCTTTTCATCTCTATCTTCAAGTTTTATTATTAATACAAAAACATCGCTTTTTAACTTTCCATAAATAGCTTCATTTCCAAAATAATTTTTTAAGTTGTTTGAGATATTGTCTAATACTTCATCCCCTAGCTTATAACCATATATATCATTTATAAGTTTAAGTCTACATAAATCAAAGCATGCTAACACACAATTTTCTCTCTTATTAGCAAATATATAGCTTTGAATATGTTCTAAAAAATTATCATTCTTAGTAATGTTTATAAGTTTATCTGAATTACTTGTGACATCTAAATTAATTTCATCTTCATATGTCTTAACCTTAAGGTATGAAATAAACATACTTATGCTAAATAAGATTAATAAAATCAAAATTTGACTCTTAATGTCTATTCCAATATGCCTTGTAAGTAAAACTATTCCTAAAATCCCAATTATAATAAAAACTATTTTATTTAACCAACAAATTTTCATTATATTTTTTTTATTCATATAAATTCCCCTATATTATTTTTTAAATTATTTTATGAGCAAACTTTTTCTATATTCTATATTAATTATAAGGCACAATTGATAGTAAATCAATCTAACTTAAAATCACATATAAATAACTCTATTTCTACGATTTTATTTCTCTATTTTTTGCAAATATCAACTAATTTTGACAAAAAAACTATGAAATCAGACATATATAAAGTAGTCTGTAGTTTCATAGTTCTTAAATCTAAATAGTATTTTTAGTATGAAATCATACTTTTAATATAATTCACACCTTTGTATTTTTAATTTAATTTTTACATTCAGATAATAATTAAATTATTTATTTCCCTTAGAATCCAAATATGAAAGTATACCTTGAACAATTCCCTCTGTAAGTTGCTCTTGATATTTCTCATTTATTATTTTTTGCTCTTCTGAAGGCGTTGTTAAAAAACCACACTCTATTAATATAGCTGGCATATTTGATTCTCTAAGTACTTCAAAATTATTTTCAATTATTCCTCTATCCCTTACTTTAACATAAGATACTATTGTACTTTGAACTGTTTGTGCAAGTTCTTTTGAGCCATCTGTAGCTTTATTTCTATACCATGTTTCTATACCTGTTGCTGTATTTCCATTTTTTTCTGCATTTAAGTGTATAGAAACAAGTACATCCGCAGAGCTATTTTTTGCTAAGTTTACTCTATCCATCAATGATACATATGTATCATCAGTTCTAGATACAACTACTTGAATGTCTTTTTGCTTAGCTAATTTATTTGCTAATTTCTTTGAAATTTGTAAAGTGAGGTCTTTTTCATATCTGTTACTAGTTTTACTTTGAGTTCCTTTATCATTTCCTCCATGACCTGGATCTATAAATACAGTATATTTTTTGTTTTTATTTTCATTTTCATCACCAAGGTCAAATTGTTCTGAGTCAACTTTTTGTTGTTGATTTGTTTTATTATTTTTATCCATCCCTTTGACCAAAGCTACTACACCTTGAGTAGCCTTAAATGCAATAAATAAAAATAATACTGTAAAGCAAATCAGTAGTACTAACTTTTTTTTATTTATTTTTCTTTTTTTTCTGTTCAGATGGCTGGTATTTTTAGATTTGTTTCTTGAATTATTGTTATTATTGCTTTTTGACATTTCTTCACCCTTCTTGGTATAGATTTTTACATTTTTTCATATTATTAGTGTTATTTTACCACCAAGAAGTTTTTTTTTCAATAATTTAAAATACTCTACAATCTAAAAACTGAAATTTCTTAATTATCCGCCTAGAGTGACATCTTGTGTATCATACCAACTAAAGGCATCTTTTATATCATCACCTTTGAAATCTGGCCAATAATTATCTATAACATAAAAGTCTGCATAAATTGATTGCACAGGCAGGAAACCGCTTAATCTACGTCTTCCACCCCATCTAATTATCAAGTCCAGTCTTGACACATCAAATGACTGTATGTAATCCTGTATGTTATTCTTATTTACATTTTCTACTCCTGATATATTATTTAAATCCCAATACCATCCATAATTTACCAGTAAGTTTGCTCTTATCTGTCCGTCTTTAGCTTGAATTCGATTTGTATATGGTAATAATTCTTCTGGGAACATTGGAGATTTTGTGTTTCCAACAACTAGTAAGGCTGCACCTTCTTCTATTAGTATATTTGCTGCATCAATACATGCTTTTGTAAACGCTTTTGTCTGAACTGATGGACGTCTTGTATTATCAGTTGTAAACCCATAAAAAGTTACTTCTTCACAACCTAAATCTCTACATAATCTATAAGATTCTAGTCCAGGATCTATTCCACTTTCATATCCTCTATCCTTTGTCATTCCATTTTGACTTGCCCATCTTCTATTTCCATCTGGTATAATTCCTACATGTTTTGGTACTCTCATTTCTAATCACCTCTTAATAGGTATTATTATCAAAATATTACATTATTAATCAAAACTGTAACATTAAATACATTTATTTTTATATAATTATGTAGTAAACTAAATTAAGATAGAGTTAAAAAACTTGGAGGTTTCTCATGAAAAAAATTTTAATGTTGTTTTTTTCAATAATCTTATCCTTTGGAATGGTTAGTTGTTCTTCAAGTAGCGATTATAAAAACGTTTCTACATCAAAAATTGAAAAAGCATTAAAGTCTTCTGATTTACTTATAAAAGAATCAAAAATTTTTGATGCAAAAGAATTTAATTATTTTAATGATGTGGAAGAAGACATTACACAAGGTTTTGTAATCAATTCTTCTGAAAAATTATATCTAGAAGATATCATTGTCATAAAAACTGATGATGTAAATAAAATCTATAAAACTCTAGAAAATTATAAAAAAGACATGATTCAAGCACCTTTTGGAGAAGGACATGGAGAAAAAAGCAATTCTGAAATAGCAAACAATACTATCGTTGAAAAAGCAGGTAAATATGTTTATTTGATTTCTGCTGAAAATGCATCTCAAATAGAGGAAAAGATATTAAGTATTATAAAAAAATAGATATTAGTTATCTAATATCTACCAAATATCAATGTAATTTTCATTTTAATAATATTGTTTAATGAAAATTACATTGATATTTCTTTATTTCAATTCCTTTAAAATAATCTTTTTCATTTAGACCCCCATCATAGATGGCTATCCAATTTTTATGACTTCTTTTATCTTATCTACAACACCATTTTCAGTATTTCTTTTTGCTCTGAATCTAGCAATTTCTTTCAAATACTCATTGGCATTCTCCATGGCATAGCTATGATAAGCACTCTTCATCATTTCTACATCATTCAATTGGTCACCAAATACCATAGTTTCTTCATATTTTATATCTAACATTCTTTGTACTTTTTTTATGGCACTTCCTTTATTTGCACCTTTTGCAGTTAAATCAAGCCACTCTACCCCAGAAATACATACTTGAGCTCTATCAGAAAACTGGTCAAAGTAGATACTATTGTTATGTTCTGCACCTTTGAAATCAAATATAGCTATCTTTAATATATCACCTTCTACTTTAGTCAAGTCATCTACAACTTTAAACTTTGCATAGTAAGTACTAACTTCTTCTATAAACGCTTCATCTTTGCTCTCTATATAGGCGTATTGTTTACCACTCATTACAATTTTTTTCCCTTTTATACTTCTTGTTGTCTCTATGATTTCATTTACTAACTCTTTATCCAAAGGATTTGATAATATTTCTTTTCCTTTATATACTACTAATGTTCCATTTTCTGAGATAAACATCATATCATCTTTTATATCTTCAAATTTTTTTATAAGATTTTGATACTGCCTGCCACTTGCAGCAGAAAACATTATCCCCCTCTCTCTTAATTTTTTAAATACTTTATAAAACTCTGGATTTATTTCGCTCTTTTCATCTAACAAAGTTCCATCTAAGTCTGTTGCTATTAATTTTATCATACATTTCCTCCCCCAAATTATATAATTTATAATTATTTTTTATTAATTTTTATCAGTTTAATTTTTCAATTCCTATTATACACCAAAAATTCTAAATTACAATTTACACCTTTTGTAAGATAATATAACTACATTCAGGAAAATATTTTTTTCAATATATACATCAACTTATAAAAATTTAAATCTTTATGTAATTATATTCCAAGAAAATTAATAATAACTACACGCTTCCTTCTATAAAATATTATAAAAATAATTATATTATGACAATCTTATGCTAATTTATTGTGTTTTTTATTGCTTATGTAACAATTTTTTAATATAATTAACTATGTGTAATTAAAAAATTTAGAAAGTAGGGGATATTATTGTCAGGACTCAAAAAGTTCGTTATATTTCTAGCCCTTTTAGTCATAGCATTTCCTGTTAGTGTATACGGATATGTTTTTACTAAATTAAAAACTATCCAAGATGATAGTATAAATACAGAGGCTCTTAGCAGTAATGACTATAAAAATGAAGAAGATATTACAAATATATTATTATTAGGTACAGATGCAAGACCAGGTGAAGAAGTTTCTCGTTCTGATGCCATGATGATATTAACTATTGATAATAAAAATAAAAGTCTTAAATTAACTTCATTAAATAGAGATACGTATGTCAATATACCAGGACATGGAGAACAAAAATTAACACATGCTTATGTATATGGTCAAGCTAATTTATTAATAGAAACTATAGAAGAAAATTTCCAACTCGATATACAGAATTATGCTGTAGTTGACTTTTTTTCTTTTATGGATATAGTTGATGCTCTAGGAGGGGTTACTGTTACAGTTGATAAGAGTGAAATAAGAGAATTAAACAAATTTATACCTGAAACTTACAAATGGAATAAAAGCTCTGACAAAGGCTCTCTTGAGTATATAAGAAGTTCAGGCGAGCAAAAACTAAATGGATATCAAACACTTGCATTTTCTCGTATAAGAAAAAATGATAGTACAGATGAGAGAGATAGAAGACAAAGAAGTGTTATACAAAGTTTAATAAATGGTGTTAAGGATTTACCAGTTACCAAATATCCTAATCTAGTTAATACTATACTTCCATATGTTAAAACTAATATGAGTCCTAATGAAATAATTTCTCTAGGAACAAAACTTTTAAGTATTGGAAACTTAGACTTAAAATCAATGGAATTCCCTCTTTCTACTGAAAATGGTAGAAAAATTGGTAGTGCAGGCTATGTAATTCCTTTTGAAGAGTATGAATTAGATGCAATGCACGATTTCATATTTGAAGATATTATGGTTGAAGAGTAAAATATTTATTTAAAGTAATAAAAAATCATGTACAGAATTTGACAGTAAGTGCATACCTTTCAAGAAGCAAATTATTTTGTAATTGACAGGTGTGTACTTATTTTTATTGTAAAAAATATACAAACCCTATTTTTCTTTAAAATTTTAATTAATTTTTTACATGATATACTACACATACTTTTAATTATATATAAATTGACAAATTTTCTTATAAATTATATCATTGTCTTTTTTTTGTAACTGAAACAAGTATTGAATATATCTCAATACTTTAATATAATTAAGTGTATGCTATTAAAAAATATACAGGAAAAAGAAGAAAGAAGGGGTACTTTTGTCAAAATTAAAGAAATTTGTTATACTACTGGCTTTCTTGGTAGTAATATTCCCTATAAGCGTCTATGGATATTTTTATTATAAATTATCTACTATTCATGACTCGAGCATAAATAGTGATTTATTAAATAATAATGACCATAAAAATGAAAATGGAATAACTAACATACTACTTATGGGAACAGATGCTAGACCAGATGAAGATTCTTCAAGGTCAGATGCTATGATGATATTAACTATTGATAACAAACATAATGATATCAAACTTACATCATTGGCTCGTGATAGCTATGTAGACATCCCTGGTCATGGTAAACAAAAACTTACTCATGCCTATGCTTATGGACAAGCTGATTTGTTAATACAAACAATTGAAGAGAACTTTAATGTTGATATTCAAAATTATGCTTGTGTTAATTTCGAATCATTTATGTATATAATTGATGCTATTGGTGGCGTTGAAGTTACAATTGAAAAAGGAGAAATAAGTGAATTAAATAAATTTATTCCTGAAACTTATGGTTGGAATAAAAGTGATGATAAAGGTAGCATACAATATATTAGGAAATCTGGAGTACAAACTTTAAATGGATATCAAGCATTATCTTTTGCACGTATCAGACATAATGATACTGCCTTTGCAAGAGATGGAAGACAAAGAGAGATTATACAAGCTATAATCAAGAAAACAGAAACTTTACCTGTTACTAAATATCCAAGTTTATTAGATGCTGTTCTTCCATATGTTAAAACTAATATGAAGCCTAATGCAATACTTTCTCTAGGAGCTCAAGTTTTAAAAATGGGCGACTTAAATATTAAACAATTTGAATTCCCTATTGATGATGAAATTCATAGTACAGGTGGTATATATGGAAAAGCTGGTTGGGTTCTTAGATTTGACCCAGATACTTTAGATATATTACACGATTTTATATTTAATGATATAGAATTTAAACAATAATAACAATAAAAAACATTTAACGCAAATATTATTATAGAATATAAGATTAAATATATAAAAAGAACTATATTACATAATTATTTTCAAGTTATTATCCATGCTTGATTATAAAATGTATATAGTTCTTTTTTTACTTTCTACTTTAATTTAATACTTTTTAATTTAACATTTTCCAATTTGATACTTTTATTTTAATTTGCCTTTATAGCATTTATAATATAGTATCTTTATTAAATTCTTACTATTGAACTAGGTTTAATAAACTGTTTAATGCAGTTTGATTTATTCCATCTCCAGCTTCATATACTAGGCTTGTCTTTTTAGGCTCTAGAGCAGTTTTCTGAGCAGATGTTACACTATTTCCAAGCATAACTACTGGTGATTTTAATTTTGCTGCTAAAGGTCCTGATGTTAATGCATCTACTAACTGATTACTCTTACTTACAAACATTGATGAATATTCAGCATTTGGATAGAATTTCTGTATTACTTTTCCATTTGTTTCTTCTCTATTTTCTCCAGCTATTCTATTTTTAGATACATCATTTGTAATAACTTTATCTAATTTATTTATTACTGAATCAGATATACTTAAATTACCACCTATAAAATATGCATCTTTTACATTTAAATCTGATACCCAATTATAGATTTCATCACTTACATTATCTTTTGATACTAATACGATTGGCTGTTTTTCTTCTCCTGCTTTTGAAGCTATAGAAAGAGAATCTGCTTCACCTGTACCACTTGTTATATATAGTTTGTCTACTGGATTAGTCTTTGCTAATTCTTTTGCTATTAAAAGAGATGTGCTATATCTATCTGAGCCACCCACTCTGTTTATTGATACATTTGATAATGTATCTTTTATCTCACTTTCAACTTTATCTCCAATAGAATTATTTCCTCCTATTAAGATAACTTTACTTGGATTAAGTCTTTTTATTTCATTTTTAGTAGATGTTGGTATATCACCCTTATTTACTAATAATATAGGTGCATCATTTGCAGTAGCAAGTGGAGTTGATGTTATACCATCGACTATAGAATATCCATTTACTAATACTACTGTATCTGAATTTGTAGCCCATCCTTTTTTACTTATTGCAACTGCTGTATCATATCTTTCAGCACCTCTTAATTTTTCCACCTTGACATTAGATGGTGGAGTCACTGGCTGTTCATTACTGTCAGAGTACAAGCTCTTTAAATCATTTTGTATAGATGTACTATTTGCTATATCTTTAGCTGAAAAATACATACTACCCTTTATTTCACTATATTTTCTATTTAATGTTACTTGCTTCACTATTTCTTTTGCTATGTTTTGCCCATTATAACTTGATTGCCCTTGTTTATATATACCTTGTCCTATGTATAAGTCTACATTTGTTCCTTTTACTTCATTTGCCCACCATGAAACTAATTTAGAGTAGTCTGCGGCTTTAAGACCAATTGGCCAGTAAAGTTGTGGAACTACATAATCAACTAATCCTTGTTTTATCCATGCTCTTGTATCTGCATATGTACCTACATAACTTTCATTACCTGATGTATCTGAACCTGTTGGGTCACTACTCTTGTTTCTCCATATTCCAGCTGGACTCACACCAAATACAACTTCAGGCTTTATACTCTTTATAGATGCCTTTACATCTCTAAGTAGAGTATTTACATTTTCTCTTCTCCAATTGTCTTTGTTTTGTCCTTGTCCATATTTTTGATATGTAGCAGTATCGTTGAAACTTACTCCTGGATAGAAATAATCATCAAAATGAACACCATCTATATCATAATTTTGAACTACCTCTGCTATACTATCAACTATGTACTTTCTAACTTCTGGTAAACCTGGGTCATAGTAATACTTATTTCCATGTTTAACTACCCAACTTGGATTTTTCTTTGCTGGATGGTTTGCTGGCAATTTATCTATGCTCTCATCTGCCATAGTTATTCTGTATGGATTAAACCATGCATGGAATTCCATTCCTCTTTTATGTGCTTCTTCTATTAAAAATGGTAATGGGTCATATCCAGGGTCTTTACCTTGAGTACCTGTAAGATATTCAGACCATGTGTTTATCTTTGATTTATATAAAGCATCTGATTTTGGTCTTACTTGAACCACTGCTGTGTTTATTCCTGCACTTTTTAATTTGTCTAATAAGTCTGTGTATTCCTTTTTTTGCTTGGCTTCATTATTTTTAGTCTTAGGCCAATCTAAGTTATAAACTGTAGATATCCAAGCAGCTCTCATTTCCTTATCATTTGACGAATCAGCAAATGAACTTACACTACACATTGTAAGTGTCATTACCAACGATAATAGTAATATACTTGTCTTTTTCATTTCATCCCCCTTAATTTCTTAAATTTATTTTTTTCTACAATATACTCCTTACTAAGTATATCTAAAGTTCATATTATCTGTCAAATATTGAATAATATAGTTAATATTTATATTTAATATTTAATTATAATATGAAATAATTTATTATAAAAAAAACAGCAAAGAAATTTATATTCTTTGCTGTTTTTATAACGTTCATCACTATTTTAATATTAATTAATACTTCACTTTCTATGTAAAACATTAAACATAACTATATTTAATGTTAATATTCAATCCTATGTAAATTAAATCTATTATTATTGTAAAACACGTGTAGCAGTTATAAGTCTTCTAGCATAATTAGTTCCTGGAGCCATACTAGTAACTTTTACTACATCTCCTGTTTGTGGTGAATGTATAAATTTAGAATCTCCTATATACAACCCAACATGATTTATTGAACCACCTGAACCAAAGAAAACTAAATCTCCTGCTTTTAATTCTGCTCTAGATACTTTCTTTCCTACTGTTGCTTGTGATCTTGATACTCTTGGTAAATTAACTCCTGCTCCATTTTTGTAAACATACGAAGTGAACCCAGAACAATCAAAAGAGTTTGGTCCAGTTGCTCCCCATCTATATGGTTTACCTTGTTGCTTAAATGCTAAGTTTAAAACATTTTGTACCTTTGCGTCTACATTTCCACCTTCAATAGTTAAATAATCTCCATTTACCCATCCTGTAACATTGTCAACTGTTCTTATTTTTATCCATCCATTTGAATGTAGTTCTAAAACTTCAACTTTGTCACCTGTGTTTATCTTTCCTACTATTGCATCATTTGCACTAGCTCCACTTCTCATGTTTAAGAAATCACATTGATCTACTGTCGCATTCATAGGTGAATTAGATAACTCTGCTGCACTAGCTGTTATTGCTCCTGCCTCTACTGTAACAACTCCTGCTATTAACACCATTGCTATAAATTTTTTCAATATATGTTTTTTATTTTTAATATTCATCATAATCTCAAATACCTAATCCTTTCGAAAATTTAACATTTTGTTCCTTCGTTTCCAATTCCTAATTAACATTCTAACTTACATCAAAATAAATTGCAACCTTTTTTGTAATCTTTTTGTAATCTTTTTGTAATCTTTTGTTTCTTTTTAGTATCTATTTGTTTCTTTTTGCTCCCCCTGGTTACAAATTAGAAATATATTCTACTTCTCTCGAGTTGTTGCAATTTCTTTGATATTAGCATCTTCTGGTTTAATGTAAGTTGGTACTAATTTTCTCATGACACCATCTATTTTTTCAGTTTCTTCATTGTTTGTAATTTCTTTTAAAAGTTTTAAGTATTTTGTTATTTTTTCTCTATCAACATCTATTGGCCTACCAATAAAAATCTTTTTATGCTCTGTATCTAACAGACCTTCTTCTGACATAAGAAGTTCTTCATACAATTTTTCTCCTGGTCTAAGACCAGAAAATTCAATTTTTACATCAACATCTGGTTCAAGCCCACTAAATTTTATTAAATTTTTTGCTAAATCCAATATTTTTACAGGCTCTCCCATATCAAGTACAAATACTTCTCCACCTTTAGCCATAGCTCCAGCCTGTATAACAAGCCCTACAGCCTCTGGTATTGTCATAAAATATCTAATAATATCTGGATGTGTAACAGTTACTGGTCCACCATCTTCAATCTGCTTCTTAAAAAGGGGAATTACACTTCCATTACTTCCAAGTACATTTCCAAATCTAACTGCAACAAACTCAGTCTGACTTTCATCATTCATTGTCTGTATAATCATCTCGGCAGCTCTTTTAGTAGCTCCCATTATATTTGTCGGATTTACAGCTTTGTCTGTAGATATAAGGACAAACTTCTTAGCTCTATATTTTGAAGATAAACCTGCTATATTTAAAGTTCCAAATATATTATTCTTTATAGCCTCACCAGGGCTTGACTCCATAAGAGGAACATGTTTATGAGCTGCTGCATGGAATACCACTTCTGGCTTATATTTATTAAATATTTCATCCATTCTTTTTTCTTCTCTTATTGAAGCTATTATTGCTTTTAAATCCAACTTATTTTTATATTTTCTAAGCAATTCTTGCTGTATTGCATAAGCATTATTTTCATAATTATCAACTATAATAAGCTCTTTAGGATTAAACCCTGCAATCTGTCTGCAAAGCTCTGAACCAATTGAGCCTCCTCCTCCAGTTACAAGGATTACTTTTCCTTCAATATAGTTACTTATCTCTTTTAAATTTGTTCTTATAGGCTCTCTACCCAATAAGTCTTCTATTTCTACCTCTCTAATCTGTTTTATATCAACTTTTCCATCTATAATTTCATAAATTCCTGGTATTGTCTTTATTTTACAATTAGTATTCTTACACATATCAATAATTTCTTTTTTTCTGTGTTTTTCTATGTTGGCAATAGAAAAAATTATTTCATCTACTTTATATTCTTCAACTATATCATTTATCTTTGAAGTTGTTCCTACAATCTTTACATTATGAATTATTCTTCCGATTTTATTTTTATCATCATCGATTATAGCTACTGCTACTTTTTTAAGTTCTGGATTTCGCTTTAATTCTTGTATAACCATCTCTCCAGCATCTCCTGCTCCAATTATAAGAATGTTAGAAACCTTCCCTCTAGAGTATGTCTTATTCATGACTATTCTTATAGCCCTGTAGCCTATTCTCACTCCACTTGTAAACATTATAATAAATATCGTATTTAATACATAAAGCATTATAGGATAATCGAGTCCCAATATTCTATTTATCACATAAGCTGGAATTAGATAAGCTAAAGTTGCAATAAAAATCGAAATAATTTCTTCTTCTCCTGCATATCTCCACAATGTGTTGTAACACTTAAACAATCTAAATGACACTATATGGAGTCCAATATATATACAAACTGAAATTATTACATTATTAACATTGAATACATCTAAATTGCCTGTCAAACTCAAAGACATTCGAAATGCTACTAGCACGCTACAAATATCTAGAATTAATAATGATAGTTGTCTAAATTTATATTTTTTTAAAAGCTTATTAAAAAAGCTTTCTTTCTCTAAATCTATACTTTCTCGCATAACTAGAAGCCCTCCATTAAACAGCAAAAGCTACGCACCTAAGCATAGCCAACAACATCTATCTTTTGCTGTATTTTTCAATTCTTATTTTTTATATTTATCTAATATAGAGTCGTATATTTTTTCTATATCATTAAAATTTAAATTAACTTCATAATTTTCTCTAACAAACTTACGCCCTTTTTTACCCATATTAAGTCTAAGCTCATCATTTTCCATTAGTTTTATTATAGCATTTTTTATTTCTTCTGGTTGCTTTGGCTCTACAATTAGCCCCGTTTCATTTTCCAATACAGATTCTGGATGCCCACCTACATTTGTAACAATAACAGGAACTTCACAAGACTCTGATTCTATTGCAGCTACACCAAAACCCTCTCTCAAAGAAGGAAATACTGTTACATCAAAAGAATTAAAAGTCTTACTGACATCCTCTGGAGATATTCTACCTAAAAATTGAACATTATCTTCCACGCCTAATTCCTTAGTCAGATTCACTAAGTTATCCATTTGACTTCCAGAACCACCTATTTTTAAAATTATTTTCTTTTCTTTATATTCATCTTTCAACATCTTAAATGCTTGTACTAAATATTCAATTCCATATTTTTTTTCCAAACTCTTTATAATTCCTATTACAAAAGCATCTTCTTTTTCTACTTCCATAGGTTTAAATCTATCCATATCTACTCCGAAAAAGGTTACATCTACATGCTTAGTTGTATATTTATTAGCTTCTTTAGCCATGTCTCTACTATTTGAAAATATATAATCTGCTTTTCTAAAGTTATGTTTTATAATTTGTTTTTGTATAAAACCATTGTTTGGGAAATCATAAATATCAGTACCCCAAACAGAAATAATATATGGATGATACCCAAGTAAACTACCTATAAATCCATAACTACTTGCATATTGTGCATGAAGTATATCTGGCTTTATTTCATTTACTAGTTTCTTTATTTGTTTTATTGAACCTAAGTATCCTGTTTTTTTAGAAATATTTTCATTTTTCAGTTCTTCTACATTAGAACCAAAGTCATAAATTTTAATTCCTTCCATGTGACCTCCATTTAAAGAGATAACATGAATGTTGTATCCTTTATTTTTAAAAAAACTACACCATTTTAAAGTATGAGGATTTGACCCATCAGCCAAATAACAAACAGTCTTCATAATATTTACCTTCCTATCGAATAATACTCAATACCTAGTTCTTTCATATCTTCAAGCTTGTAACAATTTCTTCCATCTAGAACTAAAGGATTTTTCATCTTTTCCTTATACTTATGTATATCATAATTTAAGACATCTTTCCACTCTGTCATTATAAAACATATCTCTGCATCTTCTATTGTATCATCTATAGATTTAGCATAAAGTATAGAATCCCCAAATATTTTCTTAGTATTTTCAACTCCTATTGGGTCAAATGCAGTAACTTTTGCTCCTCTTTCAAGTAAATATTTTATATTTGGAATAGATGGGGCTTCTCTTATATCATCAGTATCTGGCTTAAATGTTAATCCTAAAACAGCAACTTTCATATCTTGAAAGCTCTCTACTAGTTTAGATGCCTTTCTAACTAATTTAAGTTTTTGACTTTCATTCACTTCTATAGCAGCCTTTACTGTTTTTAATTCATAACCGTTATGCTCAGACAGCCAATGAAGGGCTTTTGTATCTTTAGGGAAACAAGAACCTCCATAACCTATACCTGCTTTTAAGAATTTACTTCCTATTCTATCATCATAACTCATTCCTAAAGCGACATCTTCCACATTAGCACCTGCTATCTCACAAAGATTTGCAATATCATTCATAAAAGATATCTTAAGTGCTAAAAAGTTATTTGATGCATATTTTATCATTTCAGCACTATTTCTATTAGTTACTATTATAGGTTGATTAAAAGGTTTATAAATTTCTTCCAGTATTCCTCTTGCCCACTCACTTTCCACTCCTATAACAATTCTTGAAGCATGTAAAGTATCTCTTACTGCACTACCTTGTGATAAAAACTCTGGATTAGATGCAAGTTCAACTTTTACATCATTTTTTAAGTTTTTATTTATATAATCTTCTATTTCTTCATTTGTTCCAATTGGTACTGTAGATTTTATTACTACTAAAGTATCTTTTGTTACAGTTTCAGCTATTTGCTTTGCAACTGCCTTTATATAATCTAAATTAGCTGAACCATCACTTCTTTCTGGAGTTCCTACAGCTATTAGTATTATATCTACATCTTCATAAGCTTTTTTATAATCTGTAGTATAATCTATTCTTCCTTTTTCATAATTTCTAACCATAAGTTCTTCTAGGCCTTCTTCATATATAGGTGCTATCCCAAGTTGCATTGATTTAACTTTATGTTCATCTATATCAACACAAATTACATTTTCATTGCCTACCTCTGCTAGACAAACACCTGTTACTAGCCCTACATATCCAGTCCCAGCTATAGCTATTTTCATTTTTTTACCTCCAAGTATATAAAACTTATACTCTTTTTTTAATGGCATTAAAAACATAGAAACAAAATACATATAGGCTTTTTGGTAAACTTAAATTTTCAACATTTCTATAGGTATTCCAAGTTCGTTTTAATGCTTTTATCTTATTGCTTGATATAGAATTTCCAACTAGCCTATAATTCACTAAATCTTCCTGAATTCCATATGCATATTTTTCCTTTTTAAGTAATTGTAACCAAGTTGCAGTATCTTGTCCTCTTCTTACTAAAGGCATACTAAATTCACCTATGACATCCCTATCAATGACTACAGTAGAACACCCTATTATAGTATTTTTAAGTAATCCTTCATAGTCAATCTTTTTAGGTGCTCTTGCAACTTTACTCGTTTTTGTTCCATCTTGTCTCATATATCTATAAGATGTAAAAGAAAACCCGATATTTTCTTTTAACATATATCCTATCTGAATTTCTAACTTTTTACTATCCCATAAATCATCACTATCTACAAATGCAATAAATCGACCTTCCGCATTTTCAATACCAACATTCCTAGATACTGCAGCTCCAGAATTTTTTTCAAGCTTTATATATTTTATTCTAGCATCTTCTTTTTGAAAACTTTTTATAATTTCACTTGAATTGTCCTTAGAACAATCATCCACTAATAAAAGCTGCCAATTTTTATAAGTTTGATTTTGGATTGACTTTATTGTCTCTGATAAAAACTCTTCTGAATTATATACAGGAGTAATTATCGATACTAAAGGCTCATTCATATTTTTACTCTCCTTATATAGCAACTAGCAGTACTATACCAACAAGTTTACTTAGATACTAACTTTCTTTGTCCAATATATTTGTAATATCCTAATGGGAACAACACTAAATACAATAATTTATCAGATATTTTTTTGATTTCGCCAAAATAATGACTGTCAGATAACAATGAGTATCTAGCTAAATTTATGTAATTCTTTATCCACATATATGGATATCTACCTAAAGGATATGTATTTTGATTTATTAAATATAAAAACTCTAATGCTCTACCTTTTAATGCATTTTTATTTAATATATTCTTAGTCAAACCATCATCCAAATAATCTCTTATTATCATAGGTTTGTTTACACATTTAACTTTATAGTATTTAGACATTTCATTCCATACTACACTTTCTGGTAAAAATCTCACTTCTTTTCTTTCTGGAAAAGGAAATTTTATAAGCTCATCAGTTACAAATACAATGCTTTTATCTCCCTTAACACCATATTTAAAATATAGGTCTGCAAAGTGACATATTTTTTTATCCTCAGGCATTTCTGTGCCTATTAAATCTCCGCTTGGGTATACACAAAGTCCAACAACCCCACTAAATCCTTCTTTATTTTCTACAGAATTCCATTCATCATTAGCAATTTCAAGAGAATCTTTAATTAAACCATCATCACTATCTACAATGAAAAATAGTTCTCCATCTGCATTTTTCACACCTAAATTTATTGCAGTATGTTTTCCTCCATTTTCTTTGTATATATATCTTATATTTAATTTATCTTCTGATATAAATTTTTCAACTAATTCTTTAGTACCGTCGCTACTTCCATCATCGACAATCAACCATTCAAAGTCGTTGAAATCATATGTTTGAGCTTTTAAATCATTGTACAAATTTTCAAGTAAATGAGCTCTATTGTATGTTGGAGTAAATACAGTAAATTTATATTTATACATTAATTAAATCTTCCTCTCTATCTAACTTTTTTTAATTCCATTTATTCCATAATTAATAAAGTAGTATATAGCTTTGTATAGAGGTATTTTTTCTATATTTCTATATATATTCCAAGTCCACATAGCAGCCTTTATCTTATTACCACTAAGGGAGTTACTAGATTTTCTATATAATGCTAAAACTTCATTTATTCCATGAGCGATATGTCCTCTTTTCAATATAGATAACCACAAGACATAATCTTCATGTCTTACACCACTCATCTTAATTTCAAAATCCAGTTTAGACTTATCAATTACAACAGTAAGACATCCCAAAATATTTCCCTTTAATAACCTTCTGTAATCCACATTAGGTGGCACTTTTATTACTTTATTTAACTTTTTATCATTTTCGTCCATCAGTTCATATGAAGTAAATGAGATTACATAGTCATTTTCTAACATAAAGTTTACTTGTTTTTCTAACTTACTACTATTCCACTGGTCATCACTATCTAAAAAAGCTATAAATTGTCCTGTCGCATTACTTAATGCTAGATTTCTAGCATTAGAGACACCCTTATTAGTCTCAGTCTTTATGCATTTTATTCTACTATCCTGTTGCATATAAGATTTGACTATATTAGGACTATTATCTGTTGAGCAATCATCAATAATTAACATTTCCCATTCTTGATAAGTTTGGTTTAATACTGATTTTATGGTTGCTTCAATAAATTTTTCAGAATTATACATGGGAGTAATTATAGATACTAAATTCTTCTTCATATTACCTTCCTCATCATTTATAAAATATTTATTTAATTTTACTTAATACACAATCATATATCCTCTTGCAGTTCTTATTGTCATTATATCTGAAAAACTTATTTCTTTCATTTTTTTGGTTATCCATAACCTCAAAATTATTTTCAATAATATCAATAAGTTTATTCACAGCTTCATCATTATTATAAGCCAAAGACCCAAACATTTCGCTTTTTAAATCTATATACGAATCAACTTTTTCCATATATTCATCTAAATCAAATTGATAAAATAAAATAGGTCTGTTCATATATAGAAAGTCTATGGCAACACTTGAATAATCAGTTATGTTTACAGCTGATTTTCTTATTTCATTTGCTAGAGTTACCCCTTTATCTAAAAATACAATTCGTTTACCAGTTATGTTTTCTTTTATGTCATCTATAAACTCATGCATAAGATGATGCATATAAATTTTTACATTTATATCTTTCTCATCTAATATTTTATTTAATTTATCATCATTCAAGAAATTCATTATATTTTTAAAATAATCTGTATCTGTAAATTTTCCTGAACTAAATTTTATCCAGTCTCTCCATGTAGGAGTATATAATATATCTCGTGTTTGTGCAACTTCATTTGTTGGTAAATTGTCATATCTTGCATTTCCAATTATATAAACTGAGTCATCTAACATTCCCCAATCATTTACCATGACATTTCTTTCAAACTCAGAACTTGCTGTAACTATATTATAGCTTTTATATAGGTTATCTATAATATTTTTGAACTTTTTATTCATTGGTTTTCTCTTTTTAAAACTTATAGTTCCATGATTTAAGAACACTTTTATCGTCTTTTTATGAAAATAATTAAGAACAGGTACAGCAAAGTTATAAGGTGCTATATCTGCTGATGGCGCATGTGAAAATACTATAGCTTTTGAATTGTAATAATATAGATAGTTTTTTACACTTCCTCTTATTAATTTTTTGCCTGGAATTTTATCAAATACTTTACTGTCTTTATTTACTACCCAATAAGTTTCTACATCATTATGCTCTTTCAACATATACTCATAAAAGAACTTGGAATTATCATTGTATATATCTCCTGAATGTCCACCTATAAGCCAGATATTTCTACCATTAAACTTATGCTTACTAAATGGATACATAAAAAAAGCCAAAAGCATATTTATTAAAAATTTAACCTTGTCCATAAACACCATCCTCATTATAACTTATACTGTCTAAATCCATTAATTCTTCCTTTTATAGTGGCACTATGATAATCTCTGTTGGAACTCAATATAAGACCGCCTATATTTCTTACAAGTTTTGATGCCATAACCTTTACAAACTTATAATTCTTTCTATAGACTATTTCTTTTTTGCAAATGGCTCCAAAACCTCTTCCATAGTTATAATCTTTTTGATACTTTTCTTTAGATTTAGAATGTTTTTTTGCAGGATGGTAAATTATATCATTCCCAAAGTATTTTCCTTTAAATCCTAAACTCAATAAGTTTAAAACATAATCTATCTCTTCACCAGCACCAAAATCTCCACCAACACCTAATTTTTCATCAAATCTTGTATATTCTTTCTCTCCATAATCAACAAAAAAAGTTATGGATGTTATAGTATTTAAAACGTTGGAACTTGTGATATCACAAGTTCCATCATACATTTTCTTAAATGCATCAATTTTATTTGCATCCATAGTTTTACAACTGTATATTTTATAATCTTTATTTTTATTAAAGAAGTTTATAACTTTTTCTAATGTATCATTTTCGTAGACACAGTCATCATCAGGAAAACCTATAATTTGCCCTTTAGCATTGTCTATTCCTACATTTCTATTATAACTTAATCCCATCTTATCGCTTTTTATATACTTTATATCTAACTTATCAACGTATTTATCAACTATCTCCCTAACTTTGCTATTATCGTTTTGATCTACTACTATAAGTTCAAAGTTTTTGTAAGTTTGATTTTCTAGGCTGTCCATAAGTAAATATATATCATCATATCTATTTAATGTTGGCATTATTAATGATATTAACATTACTACCTCCTACTTTTCACTTTCCACAAATCTACCTCTCTTTTATCGTTTAATATTACTTCTTTTATTAGTAATACTATTGCAAAACTAAATGAAGCTTCTAATAATAAATTTTCTGCAAAAGAGTATATTAAAAATAGAAATAAAGCTACTAAATACTCTTTTTTATCTTTTTCTATAAAGCTTTCTATACCTTTATACATCAAATACATAAATAATATGCAAGCAACTACTCCTAGTACACTAATTATATATATATAAGAACTATCTAATGGATTAGTTGCTTTTATAGCAGCGCTATATGAATTTCCAAAAGGTTTCATAAAATTTCCCTCTTGAGATAAGTATACATTCCAAAACTTAGGTCTACTTGCTAATAATCTATTTAGTACACTACTTTTAGAAAACATTATACCAATAAGTACACTAGATAAAGTAAGTATTATCGGCGATGTCTTTATAAGCATTGGTAGTCCTTTTACTTTTTTTAGGTCTATCAATCTTATTATTTCTACAAATATTAATCCTGCTAATATAGTAAAAAAACCAGTTCTACTATATGTAGTTTGATAAACAAAAAATGCAGATCCAAATAAAATTATTCTATCCCATTTATTATAGTTTTTATATCTTAAGAATATATATGCTGCATATATAGTAACCATATGATAAAATACCCCATTTGGATTACCAAGTCCAAAATCCATTCTTGTAACAAGCGTATCTAATTTTCCTATATATCTATAGTGGACTTCCTGATTAAATACTAATGAAGGAAATAAATTAAATAATAATATAGCTCCTATTAAAAAACATGCAGATATTATTAAATAACTTTTAACTATATATTTATCATCTATTTGTTTAGCTGATACAGCTAGCAAAACAATTAATAATATAGCCCCTTCTCTATTTAATATATAAAGTAATACACAGGCTCCAACTAGCACCATTTCTGTTATACTTTTTCTCTTATCAAATAAAAAAAGTAGCATTAGTATTCCTATTGAAGAATAAAATAACGCTGATTTAATCATCCCTATACTCATATCTGGGTCAATAAATGATATCATATACTTTCTAAGTAATATGATAAACAAAACAAATATATAAAGATATTTTTTAATCATAATATTTCTATCATCGTTTAAAGTCTTCATTTCACTTTCTCCCTTTTAGCTTCGTAAAGTATTACTTGCAAATATTTTACAACACTTCCATATCTTATTTACACCTGTTAAGTGCTTGCTTTCTAAGAAATAATTTCTTTTCTTAGCCCAACTTTTTCCCCACCAATGTATTCCATAAGTATTTTCTGTAATACATTCTGGTGTAAAGTCTTCTTTAAATCCAAAAGGATAAAAATATTCTTTATCATAGACACGGATGCCTTCTTCATAGTTATTTTGGTCAATCTTTTTATAATTTTTTTCCATAAGATAAGTCATAACCTTTGGTATTGTAAACAATGAAGAAGTAAGCACCTCTTTTTCGTAGTACTCTAATAAATCTTTAAAAAAAGGATGTCCTTTTTCTACACCTACTATGGCTGCATTCATGTATTCTCCATCATCTTCATATCCACATATAAGCCTATTATTTTCTAAAAGAGGAGTTATATCCTTTAATATTTGCATATCTGTATCCATATAAACTCCACCTTGTTCATAGAGTACTCTTATTCTTGTATAATCTGATATGAATGCCCAAAGCTTTCTTTTATAACATTCTTCCAAAAACTTATTTCCTTTTATTTCTTTCTCTATATCAAAGTTTTTTTCATTCCACTCTACTATCTCATATTCTGGAAGTTTCTCTTTCCAGGAATTTATACATATATTTTCTATATTTCCTTTTGGTCCACCAAACCATACATAATGTATTTTTTTAGGAATCAAATTAACACCTCCTACATATATTCTTGTCTATCTTCTTCTTTTAATTGCTCTACTATCTTTTTGACATCTTGAGCTTTATCTTTTCTACAAACCATAACTGCATCATTTGTAGATACTACTATTAAATCACTAATACCTATTGTCGATATTAATTTGTCATCTGAATATATAATTGAGTTTTTAGTATCTATAGTAATATTTTCACCTCTTTTGATGTTACCTTCATCATCAGTTGGATATATTGCACCTAGAGAGTCCCAAGAACCAACGTCATTCCACCCAAAATCACCAGGAACTACTATAACATCATTACTTCTTTCCATAATACCATAATCTATAGAAATTGATTGTATTGTTGGATATATTTCTTTTATTTTTCCTATTTCATCTTCTGTTCCTAAGTAATTACTGATTTCCTCTAATTTTTCATATACTTTTGGTAAGTATCTCTTAAAATCTTCCAATATCTTAGATACTTTCCATACGAACATTCCACTATTCCATACATATTTTTTAGAGTTTACATATTCTTTAGCAATTTCATAGTTTGGCTTTTCTACGAACTCCACTACCTCATATGCAACATTTTCTATTGTGTTTTCTCTATTAAAATTTATGTATCCATATCCTGTTGATGGAAATGTAGGAGTTATCCCAATAGTTACTAGTTTATCATTATTTTCTGCTATATAGATAGCTTTTTCTAAAATAGATTTAAATTCTTTTTCATCTTTTATATAATGGTCAGCTGGATATACACACATAACACCATCACCATATTTTTTCATTATGTTAAAGGCTGCAAAACCTATAGCTGCTGCCGTATTTCTGGCACATGGTTCTGGCAAGATATTGCTATCTAAACATTTATCTTTTACTGTATCCTTTAAAGCTTCCAATTGCTTCTCATTAGTTACTATAAATAAATCCTCTTTTTTTGCTAGAGAATCTATTCTATTTATAGTTTCATTTATTAAAGCATCTTCTCCACTTAAATTTATAAGCTGTTTAGGTACTTCTTGTCTACTAAGTGGCCAGAAACGAGTCCCTCCTCCACCAGCCATTATGACATTGTATGCTTTCATTATTTATCTCCCCTTAGCTCTTTATATAGAATCCACCACATTTAATATATAAGATATTAAATTATTCAACTTAGATTCTACATCTTCTTGGTTGTCTGAATTTGCTCCAAAGTAAAATTTAATTTTAGGTTCTGTACCTGAAGGTCTTATAGCTATCCAAGAACCATCTTCAAGTAAAAATTTAAGTACATCTGATTTAGGTAAATCATCGACCCCATCTTTATAATCTAAAATCTTATCTACTTTTACATCAGCCACATTATCTATTTTAACACTTCTAAAGTAAAGCATCATCTCTTTTATTTTTTTTATTCCATCTATGCCTTTTAAAGTAACTGACTTTAAGTCCTCTTTGTAGTATCCAAATTTATTATATGTATCTATCAAAGCTTCATACAAATTCATACCTTTTGAAAAATAATATGCTGCCATTTCACATATCATAAGTGAAGATACAACACCATCTTTGTCTCTAGCATGAGTTCCAATTAAGTAACCATAGCTTTCCTCATATCCCATTATAAAGCTTCTATCATTACTTTCTTTAAACGCTTTTATTTTTTCTCCAATAAATTTGAATCCTGTTAAAGTATTTAAACAATCTACATTATAAGCCTTTGCTATTTTTGCACCTAGTTCTGATGTAACTATAGTTTTTATTATTGTAGGATTGTTTTTAGGAAGTTTATTTTCTTCAACTAAACTCTCTAATATATATCTAACTAAAAGTGAGCCAACTTGGTTTCCATTTAATACTACATACTCACCACTAGAATCTTTTACAACAACACCTACTCTGTCACAATCAGGGTCTGTTCCTATTATCAAATCCGTACCATTACTCTTTGCCATTTCAATAGCTATATTAAATACTGACTTTTCTTCAGGATTAGGATACTTGACTGTTGAAAAATTAGAATCTGGCAATTCTTGCTCCTTAACCACCATTACATTTTCAAAGCCACATTCATTTAAGACTCTTCTTACTGGTTTATTTCCAGTTCCATGAATAGGTGTATATATTATTTTTAATTTTTTTCCATATTCACCTATTGTATTTTGTCTTAAAACTTGCTTCTTAACAGCCTTTATAAACTCATCATCTACTTCATTATCTAATATAGTTATTAAATTTTTAGATAAAGCTTCTTCAAAATCTGCACTTTTAATAATACTGTAATCATCAATCTTATTAACTTCTGCAATTATATCATTTGCCATATCTATACAGATTTGACCACCATCTGAGTCATATACCTTATATCCATTGTACTCTTTAGGATTATGGCTTGCTGTTATTACTATTCCCATAGCACACTTTAAATATCTAACAGCAAAAGAAAGTTCTGGTGTAGGTTTTAATTCTTCAAAAATATAAGCCTTTACACCATATGCACTTAAAGTTTTAGCTACTTCTATACAAAACTCTCTTGACATGTATCTACTATCATGTGCTATAATAATTCCTTTTTGCTTTCCTTCTTCACCTTGTGTCTTCATAATATAATTTAAAATTCCAAGTGTTGCACGTCTAACAGTATAAATATTTATTCTATTAGTTCCCGCTCCTATTATACCCCTTAGACCACCTGTCCCAAATTCTAAATTTTTATAGAATCTATCTTGTATTTCTTTTTCATCATCCTTTATATTTAATAGCTCTTCTTTGGTTTGTTCATCAAAATAAGGAGAATTTAACCACATCTCATAATTGTTTTTATAATCCATATTTTCATCCTTTCTGACTCTATTTTAATTTTTTAAGATAAATGTCTATCTTTTAAGTAGTTTTTGTTTTCCTTTTCTCAAAAACTCAAAAGCTAAATCCATTTCTTCTACCTTAAATAAAACTATCAATATTGTATATACAGAAGCCCCACCTAATACTCCAGCTCCAACTGATATAATTTCTTTAATTGTTCCTGCACCTATAAATGCATATAGATTGTTATATATCAATAAAGTGACTACTGCCATCACACCTGATGCTACCAAACTTTTAAGGCCAGTCTTTATGATTTTATCTCCTCCAAAATATCCATTTTTCTTTTTAAGAGATATAAACAATAATATAACTGTAATTATATTAGATGTACTAGTTGATATAGCAATACCTGCATGACCAAGTGGTCTTATCAATATTAAATTAAGAACTATATTTATTATTAAGGCTATACTTCCATTTATCATTGGTGTTTTTGTATCTGAAAGAGAATAGAAGGCTCTATATAAGACATCTCTTACCCCACAAGCCAATAATCCTAGCGAATATAATCTAAGAGCTATAGATGTAAGGTCTGTTGATAAGGCGTCAAACTTACCTCTTTGGAATAATATTCTAACAAGAGGTTCTGCCAATATAATAGCTCCTATAGATATCGGAAGCACCACCAATATAATACAATTTGATGATTTTACAATAGTACTTATAAATCCTTCTTTATTATCTTTACCTGACATTTTTGCCAGCTTAGGATATATAACGGTTATTATAGATGTAACAAATAATGCCATAACAAACTCATTCAGTCTATTTGCATAGTTAAGAGCGGACAACTTCCCATCCCCTAAAGTAGTTGCCAATAACCTGTCAACAAATATATTTAACTGTCCAACAGCTACACCTATTAACATAGGCAGGACTAGATTCACTAGTTCTTTTATGGACTCATCCTTTAAATTTATATATGGTTTATACTTGTAGGACTTCTTAAATGCAAATGGAAGTTGAAACAATAGCTGACTTGCCATAGCAACCAGTGCTCCTGCTGGTAGTATCCATATATTTTTTCCTGCACTTAGTGCTATTGCTACTATTATTATGATATTATATGGAATTCCTATAAGTCCAGGAATTACAAAACTGTCATTCACCTGTAAAAATGAACTAAATATTTTACTTCCACTCAAGAACAAAACTCCTGAAATCATTATTTTAGTAAATAATATTGCTGCTTGAAACTTAGCAGGGTCACTTCTAAATCCTGCTGCAAATACTGTAACAAATTGCTCTGTAAATAAAAGCCCAAAAATAGCTATTATTATAGCCATTATATAGCATATATTTAAAACATTATTAGTAAATTTTAAGGCACCTTCATCTCCGAGTCTTTTCTTCGTCTCAAAGTACATAGGTATATAAGTTGTAGCAATTGCAGAACCTATGACTGCTATGATTAAACCAGGTATATTTAGTGTTAATACAAATACATCTGCATACATACCTGTTCCATAGAAATTTGCAAGTACAAGTTCTCTAAGGAAACCTAATACTTTTGAAAACATAGTGGCGGCCATAATCCACAATGCTGCTTTAGCTGTTTTTGACATTTTATTTCTCCTTATCTAATTTAAACTCTAAAAGTAGAACTTTTAAAACTGCTTATAAACATTATTCTAATTAAGTAAATTTAACCTATGAAAAGCTTCCTTATAAATTAAATACTATATTGACTCATATCTAAGTGCCCTAAATGTAATCAATAGTAATAATAGTATTAATATTATACAAGATAAGAATGTTAGATTAAATATACTCTTAAGTAAACTATAATTACCTACTGTATACCCAACTTCAATTACATCACTTATGTTGTTATCTTTCAAGAATTTATCTTGTGCACGACTTAAATTATCACTACAAATCAGTATTGGCATATTTTCTTTAGCCGATACTACTCCCAAAGAAATATATTCGTTTACATCAGCTCTACTTCCAAAGTCTAATCTAGCAGTATAGATTTTATTTATATCTTTTACATCATAAAACTTCTTTATTAAATCGATATTTGTCGCTGACTTATTTATTTGCTTTATACCTTCTATATTCTTTAAGCTAGAATCAATATCTGCAATAAACTCTTTTGAATCACCTAAGGCATATATTTTTTCAAGGTTTTTACCTTTTAAGAAATCAATTTGTTCTTCAAAACCTTCATCTTGAGCCCATATTATTGGCATTCCACTTTTAGCTGCATAAGAATACACAGATATGGCATTTTCTAATCCTGTAGTTGAGCTAAGTAAAAATGCTTTATCGAATCCTACTGTTCTGTACATTTCTCTAGCTATCTTTAAAGATGTATCATATCTGTCTTTTCCTCTTATTCTTTCTACTTTCATTCCCATTTTTTCTATATTACGTTCAGCATCTTTAGATACTGCCTTTAAACCACCTATTATCGTAACCTTCTCTGGACCTAGTTCTTTTAGATAATTTCTTGTTACTCTACCAAGATTTTTACTCTTAGTTACAACTATTGGAGCATTTTTTGCATATGCTAAAGGTGTTGCACTTATACTATCTACAATTGACTCTTCATTTACAAGAATTACTTCTTTAGAATTCTTAAATGCTCTTTTATTTAATTCTGTTGAAATCTCTGGTATACTACCTTCTATCAACTCTTTTTTAGGATTTGCATCTGCAAATACTCCTATCGTACTAGAAATAGAGATTAGCAAAACTAACGATAATATAGTAGAAAATTTTTTAATCATAAGTTCTCATTCCTTTTCTTTTTTGTATTTTTTGACAATAAAAAAGCTCTTTTTAAAGAGCTTTTTCATTGATTAGTAATCTAATATTTTAAAATTATCTAGCTCCGTCTCCTGTCAATACTACTTTAACAGTTTTAAAGAGTATCTTAAAGTCAAGTAATATACTCCTATTTTTTATATAGTAAATATCTTCTTTAAGTTTTTCTTCAGGAGTGATTTCGTATCCACCATTTACTTGTGCCCAACCTGTAAGTCCAGGTTTTATAGCAAGCCTGTTGATAAATCCAGGTATTTCCTCATTAAATTGAACAGTAAAGTTTGGTCTCTCTGGTCTAGGGCCTATCAAGCCCATGTCCCCCTTTAATATATTAAACAGCTGTGGAATCTCATCAATTCTAGTTTTCCTAATAAACTTTCCAACCTTAGTTATTCTAGGATCATCTTTTTCAGCCCATTGTGCGCCAAATTTTTCTGCGTCTGTTCTCATAGATCTCAATTTATATATATAGAATCTTCTCCCGCATTTTCCTAGTCTTTCTTGCTTATAAGTTATTGGTCCTTTGTCCTCTATTTTAATAAGAATTCCAAATATTGCTATTAAAGGTAAACCTACTACAAGCCCTAATATCGATAAAACTAAATCCATAACTCTTTGGTACAAGTCAAATAAAACTGTCCCTTTTACTATGCTATAGTCAATCTCACTTGCAATTTCTTTATCTGCCCCTGGATAGCTTGTAACTTTAGGTATTTCACATTCATCATTAGTATATCCAGACATAGTTACCTCCATATTGGAATAAAAAATTTTTAAATTCTCAATTTCAACGTATTTCTATCTTATTTTTGACTTATTTCTATATTATACTCAATAATGAGCAGTTTATCAATACAATAAACGTCATTGTAAATAATTTGATTCTTTGCAAAAATATATCATCTCTTGCTATATTTTATATTATAACAGGAGATGATATATTTTGCTTTAATATTTTTTATTTTATTTTACTGTATCTTCTATTCCTATTCCAATTTGAGTTCCCATTGTTTTTACTTTTTCTGTTGTATTTAACTTATCCATGTCACTTTTGTTGTCTATAAATGCACATTCAACAAGTATTGCTGGATAATTATTGTTTCTTAAAACATATAGGTAATCATTTCCATTTGCAAGTGTTCTTGTTTTGATTCCTCTATTTTTCATGTTAAATTTTTCTAGTATTCTTTTTAAGATATTTGATGCAGCAGTCTTAGTTGTTCCACCATTTTTATCTTTTACTTTGTAAAAAATTTCCACACCATTACCTGCTCCATTAGATGCATTGTAATGTATACTTGTAAATAAATCTGGCTTTATAGTATTTGATAATGTTGTTCTTTCTCCTAAAGCCATCGTTTTATCTGTATCTCTTGTCATAACAACATTTATACCTTTTGAACGTAAGTATTCAGTAGTTGCTAAAGCTGTATTAAGAGTATATTTCTTTTCTTGAGCTCCACCATTTAGTCCACTAGTTGCACCTGAATCAGAACCCCCATGACCTGGGTCTATCACTACAGTCTTTCCTGCTGCTGAACCAGAATTATCTGGTTCTGTTGGTGCATTGTGTTTTGATAAACTAGATGCTATAGAGCTTATAACACTCTCTTTCATTCCATCACCAATTTGATATACTGTTCCTGCTGTTTTTTCTGATAAGTTTGTACTATGATATGCAGAAACGTAAGTTTTTGGAGTTATAAGTATTGGAGATTTCAACTTAGCTGCTAAAGGTCCTGCTGTTATTGAGTCAACTATTATGTCAGATTTTGCAACTAACATTGCACTCAACTCTTTATCTGGATAGAAAGTCTTAATTACCTTTGCATTAGTTTCATGTCTATCAGCTCCAGACACTCTGTTTTTTGAAGTTGCATTTTTTGCTATCTTAGATATTTGGTCTATAATTTTTGATGATAAACTTTGGTCTCCACCTATGTAGTAAGCTTCTTCTAAACCTTGTGAAGATAACCAATTATATGTACTTTCTGGTACAGAATCTTTATTAGCTAATATTATAGGTTGTTGGTCTTCACCTGCTTTTGATGAAATATTAAGAGCATCATACTCACCAGCATATCCATTTGCTATATATATCTTATTAACATCATGATACTTATCGATTTCTTTTGCTATAAGTAAAGATGTTTCATGTCTATCAACTCCACCAATACGAGTTACATTTACATCTACAGCAGATTTAATTTGAGATACTGCCTTCTGTGAAACTGAACCATCATCACCTATGATTATTACATCACTTGGATTTAGACGTTTTAATTCTGCCTTTGTGCTTTCTGGTATATCATCTTTGTTTGCAAGTAATATTGGTGCATCATATGTAGAAGCAAGTGGAGTAGCTGTTATTCCATCTGCTGCTAGTTCTCCATTAACTATTACAACCTTACTAGCTCCATCTTTCCATCCTTGTTTACTTATCTCAACAGCTGTCTCAAATCTAGTAGCTCCTGCAAGTTTTTTTACTGGTGCAGAAGTTTTTCTCATATATTCATTTACTGCTTTTGTCGAGTTAGCATCACTTATTATAAATTCTTGTGTAACATCATAATCTTTAAGATTTAATCCCATAGATTCTAAGTCTTCTTTGTTTAAAACTTTCTGTTCATCTTTACCATTTACTTTTATGCTTTGAAGTTCCCATACATTTAAATATTCTGGGTCTTTATTGTAATTTATTACACCTTCATATGCATCTGTCTTTTCATTGTAATTTAAAGTAGCTTCAAGTGGCATATCATAACACATAAAATTTAATGTTATTGAATCAGCGTTTAATTTTTCCTTAAATTTTACACTTGCATTCGATTTACTTCCTAACACTACACTTTTTCTTTGTAAATTTATATTAATATCTGAATTAGATTCTGTATTTGCAGTAGTATTTTCTGCTGCTAAAGCCACGTTTGGTGCCACCATTGCTATAGACAACATTCCTGTTGCTAATAATTTTGTTCTTTTTCTCATTGTATCCCCCCTAGATTTTTAGATCTTTAAATCTTATTTAATTCTTCTTGAACTTGTTTTATATTACATAAATTCAATATTATGTAAATCTTTTTTCATTATAGCACAAAAGATTACAAATTGTAATCTTTTTGTAATCTTTTATGGCATGTTTTTTTAATTTTCGCTAGGGAAAAACCGGATTATTCCTGAGAATTTCTGCATATTTGAACAAATTAAAGAAATATTTTTTTAAACAAAATACTACATTAAATTTTAATAAATATTTTCTTTTTATACATAAACGACATTATTATAACCCAAAACAATACATACAAGAGAGAAAATACAAGAGAATCCCACGTTGTACCTGCCCAAGGTGTTATAAGTTCATATGTAGTCCATTCCACCAAGGTAGTGGGATAATCTACTTTATCAGTAAGTTTTGGTAAATTCCAAAACACATGACTCAATATCTCAAGACACATATATGTAAAAATAGGGCTACTTCCAAGTGCTATTATTGGAGTAAATATTTTGCTTTTATTTTTGATGTCACATATAAAGTAAAATATTGCCAATAAAATACCATAACTTCCAGCCATTAAAAGTACAAATGAGCTTGACCATAATCTCTTATTAAATGGAAAATATTGATTAAAAGCAAAAGCACATGTAAGTAAAATGATACTCATAATTAATATTTTAAAGAATTTTTTATACTCTCCTATATTTTCTTTTAGAAGTACACATCCCATAGTACAGCCCAACATTCCTGAGGAAATAGCTACTATACTTGTTAAAAATCCGTCTGGTTCAAACTCTGGCTTGTACAAATGTCCTTTAAAAAAATGGAAATCCACTAATTGTGCAAGAGAACCTTCTAATTCAAATCCATAAGGTTTTGCAACTATGTAATACCCCACTATAATAAATGCAGATATACACAAGAAAGTAATTATAGTTGCAGTGCTTCCTACATTTAGCTTTTTTAGTAGTAAATACACTAAACTAGTTACAAGATACACTAGCCCCATACGTTGAAGCACTCCAAGTATTCTCACAGTACTTAAGTCATGATTTCCTAGGTAATTTAAGAAAAATCCAAACAACATTAGTAAAATACTTCTCTTAAATATACTTAGTATTATTCGTATTGTAGACTTATTATTCTTTAGTTTACTGTTTATTGATATTGGAATTGTAACACCTAAAGATATAACAAAGAAAGGGAATGCAAAATCTGCAAGTGTTACACCATGCCATATAGCATGTCTTAGTTGTGGATACATTCTCATCCAAGTCCCAGGATTATTGCAAACTATCATGAGGGCTATTGATAGCCCTCTTATTATATCTATTGATTTAACTCTACTTTTTATAGTTTTTGTATTTAATTTACCTTCAAATCCACTCTCCATATTACCTCCCCCAAGATTTAACTTTATATTTAGCTTTAGCTATGATTCTATCTAACTATATATCTTCATACATAAGTCTAAAATATAGTTCTCTTAAATATACATCTTTTTAGTTAAGAAATTTCTTTAGAAATCCAAGTTTATCTAGTATGTCTTGTATTTTATTGACTTTCTGACTTATAGAATCTATAGCTTTTTCAATAGAATCAACCTTAGCCTCTAAATCCTCGACCTGATTAACCTTTTTGTCTATAGTACCATGATTAGTTATATCACTATTAGATGAATTATCTATAAGTTTTCCTATATATCCATCATTAATCAATTTTGTATCATTAGCAGATGCTAATATCATCAACGTATCTATATCTGAATTTCTAGTATTTTCTATAACTCTACCATTTTTGTCACGAACTGACAATATAGATATTGTATCATGATTATTAAATCCACCTTCACCAATATTTCTCACTATAACATTTACTAAAGTAGCATAGTTATTTACCTCACCATTAGGCATATCAACAGTGATAGTCTTTGAACAATCCCCTTTTATATTCACAGTTATTGGTTTATTTGTTACCATTCTAAAAGCTTCATTTACAGTATCCTCTTTTGGATTAAAGTTAATAATGTCATTAGGACTTGCAATATTTATCATATTAGTTAATTCTTCAACAGTTTTAGCTTCAAAGATAGTCTTATCTTGTAAAGTCTTAATCTCATTAAAAGCTTCTTCATTTCCATTTCCACCAACTTGTGTTACAGTACTTAATTTTTTAGTACTAAGTACATCCCTTTGCTTTGTATTTAGTTTATCACCGACCAAAACAACAGGTGATTCATTTTTTGCTGCCAATACTCCAACTGCCAATGAATCAATAAGTTGATTTTCATTTTTACTTCCATCTTTGGTTACATATAGATTATTTAAATCTACATCAGAATAAAACTTTTCTATAACCTTAGCATTAGTCTCATTTCTATCTTTTCCACTCAATCTTTCTGCATTAGGGAGGCTCTTTTCTACAGCTCTTGAAACAGAATTTGTACCTCCAACTACATATGCTTTTATAACTTTCTCATCTTTTATAAATTTTTCAAATGGTTCTACTCCATCTTTAGGACTAGATAAAACTACAGGCATATTATTTTGAGCAGATGGTGCTCCAACACTTACAGCATCACTTAGCCCTTTTTCCCCATTCACAACAGCTATCTCCTTAACATCTTTAATATCTTTTAGTTTATTTGCTAAAAGTAATGAAGTCTCATATCTATCATTACCACTAATTCTTTCCACATTTAATCCATCATTTTTTAATTGATTCTCTATATCCTTATTTAACACAGCAGTCCCACCAATTAAATAAATATCCTTAGCTCCCAAACGCTTTAGCTCTGTTTTAGTTCTATCATCCAGTTTATTACTTTCTGTTAAAAGTATTGGAGCTCCTTTAGCTTTTGCAAATGGTGTAGCTGAAAGAGCATCAGCTAAAGAACTATCATTCACTAATACAGCATTATTACTTGAACTATATGCTTTTTGACTTATCTTTACAGCAGTTTCATATCTCCCTTCACCTATTAATTTTTCTTCTGTAAGTGCATATGACGAAGTTATAGAAATCCCACTTAAAGTAAGCGCTATTGTCAATATTGTTAAAATAGTTTTTGGTGCTTTCATTTTATTACCCCCTTATTTCGTTTAAAATCTTACTATCTTATATTATAGAGTATCTTTACACTATTTTACAGTTTAAAATTATTACATTTTTCTCTATAGAAAATTTCTCAAGAAATAAGCCCCAACCATATTAACGGTTAGGGCTTATTTCTTTTATATATCTTTAAAGCTATATTAAATATTTTTTAAATTACAAAATATCTAACATTATTATTTTCCTAAAAGACTATTTAATTCATTAAAAGCACTTTCATTTCCATTTCCACCAACTCTAATTGGAGTTTCAATCTTCTTAGATTTAAGTACAGTCTTTTGACTTTCATCTAATTTATTTCCAACCAAAACAACTGGAGAATCTGTCTTAGCACCCAATGCTCCTACTGCTAGTCCATCTATTAAGTCACCTTGACTTTTTGAACCATCTTTAACAACAAAAGCATATTTTAAATCTGAATTAGTATAGAACTTATCTATTATCTTAGCATTAGTTTCATTTCTATTACTTCCTGCAAGTCTTGTTGGATTTGAAAGCTTACTTTCTAAGTTTGATGATAAAGTAGCTGTACCACCAATTATATAAGTCTTACTTATTTTTGATGAATTTAAAAACTCATCAGCACCTTGTAACTCACTCTTTTCATTAGTAAGTATTATTGGCATATTGTTGTCAGCTGCTGCTGCACCAACACTTATTGCATCCGCAAGTCCATTGACACCATTTGCCACTGCAACTTGTGAAACTGATTTTATACTATTTAGCTTTTGAGCTAGTGATATACTAGTCTTGTATCTATCACTACCACTAATTCTCTCTATTGATATACCCATATTGCTAAGTTGAGTTTGTATATTCTTGCTTAAAGAGTTTTCTCCACCTATTAGATAAACTTTTTTAGTTCCTAATCTTTGTAATTCAGCTTTAGTTTTTGAATCTAAGTTATCTTTTCCTGTTAAAAGGATTGGAGAATCAATTGCTGCTGTAAATGGTGTAGCTGTTAAAGCATCCACTATTGCATTTCCATTTACTAATACTGCATTTTGTGAAGAATTCCATCCTTTTTGACTAACTTTAACTGCTGTTTCATATCTATCTGCTCCAGTTAAAGATTCTCCTGAAGTAGCTTGTCCAGAAGATGTTTTTGTTATAGCTTTTATAACAAAGTTACAAGGAGAGAACTCATTGTATGTATTTATATCTTCAAATTTATTATTTTGAAGTATGTAACTTTCACCTAAGTTTGCTTTAGCTTCATATAAATAATATGCATCTATATTAGTCTCATATGCTAAAGTAGACTTTTCTTTGTTAGGATTTGCTGTGTTGTCTATAACTACTACTATAGCTCCTTTTCCTTTTGGTAGGTTATAAGAGTTAGTAGCTACATTTATGTATCCAGAGTATGATACTGTTCCATTTGCAAGTTTTGTCATTGAGTTATTTTGAGGAACTCCATTTACTACTGGTGCATAGTATACTTCATATTTTGCTCCTACAGAGTCTGTTTCAAACATAACTGAGTCAAGTTTTTCAGAATCTCTACTAAAATCAAATACATTTGCTGCTGTTATCTTATTTGACATTATCTTGCTAAGACCAGCGTATTCAAGTTGGTACATTTTTTTGTCACTATCTGGTTTTGATACTGATTTCATTGCATAGTTATCTGTATCTGTAAGTAAAGTTTTATCTTCATAGGAAATCCAGAAGAATCCTTTCATAGAATTGAACTCTCCCCAGCTACTTTTTACTAACCATGCTCCATTTGATTCTGGTTTTACATCAGATGCAAAGTTATCCTTTGAATAATTGTCATCCCATCCTACTATTGCTACAGAATGGTTTAAAGGAGCTCTCTTATTTGTACAATTATATGCTGTTTCATCATCATTAAAATAATTTGAATAATGAGCATATCCTGATGTCACTGAGCCATATTGCATTATAGCATTTTTTACAGTTTCTTTATCTTTTCCAAGACGAATAACATCTGTCACATTAAACTGTGTAGGTGCAGTATCCATATTTGAAGGTCTAGTTGCACCTTGCTCTTCAGATTTAAGATTATATGGTATATCCTTATCTAATTTAGGCCCTGCCCATGCTGTCAAATATCCTATAGCTGTTACATTTGAACTACCTGTCATATCTGTTAAGTTCCATCCATGTGTTCCACCAGTTGACCACCATCTAAAGTGTTCTTCTGAAAGGTCATAAGTTCCATATCCTTTTAACTTTAAATATGATTCTAAAGTTGACATACCAGAAAATGCCCAGCATGTATTAAGGTCTCCCTGATTTTTTGCTGGTGTAGTCAATCCTAAATTCATTGGATTGTATGCTGCACTTGCTTTGTACGATGATGGAAGAGTGATTCTTCCCTTATTTTGAAGTATTGTACCTTCCATTTCATGTGGAACTGGTATTACTCCATTATATTTTGCTGTGTCTCCATTTTTGACATCTTCTAGGTATTGAAGATAGCTTTCAGAATACTCTGCAGTTTCTACTCCATCTAGAGTTTTATTGTTTTCTGCTGAGACAGGTATTGTTGACACTATTAAAAAGCAAACTGTCAACAATGCCAGTAGGCTTGACAATTTTTTTGATTTATACTTTCTCATATTTACCCCCTTGTATGTATTTAATTTTTATTATATCAGATTTCTAAATTTAGGTCATATTTTATTTTGATAAAATATAGATTCTTGCTGCATATTAGTTGAATAATATTATAATTTTATTTTTTATTATATTTTACAATATATTGATTGGTTAATGAATGTGTTATACTAAAATGTGTTAGTATCTTTAAAGATAGTTTTATATTTTGTTGATTTAGGAGGGTTATATTTGATTTTAAAAAAACATAAGGAGACAATATTATATTTATTTTTTGGAGCATTTACTACCCTTGTAAATATAGTTTCATATTTATTTTTTACTAGAGTTATTTCATTTAACTTTATGGTTGCAAATGCTTTGGCTTGGATAATTGCTGTTTTATTTGCTTATGTTACTAATAAGTTTTTTGTGTTTGAAAGTAAGAAAGTCGAGATAAAGTTTTTGTTTAAGGAGTTTTTGTCTTTTGTTAGTTTTAGGTTGATTTCTGGTATTATTGAAATGGTTATTATGTATATAATGATTGATTTGCTATTTGTAAATGATATTATAGTTAAAGTCTTTACTAATGTAGTTGTTATAGTTTTAAATTATTTATTTAGTAAAATGATAATTTTTAGAAAATAAAAAGTAGACTACTAGAAATAGTAATCTACTTTTAAAATTTTATTTAGTCTTTAAAATCCATCATCAGTTACATTTGATCTTCCCCATCTAGAAACTTTATTAGTTGAAGTATTTATTTCAACAATTTCTATATATGACCCATTTTTAGCCTTTTCTACAAATGAACCATCTGACTTTGATGCTAAATCCCAACTTCTTACACTAATCTTTTCTCCTACATACATAGCAGAAGGTTTGTCTTCTACAACTCTATAATAAATTTTATATCTTGAACTCTTAGGTTCACTGGATATTGTCACTCTTACATGGTCTTTTTCAGGTATTGAACAAGGTTTTGTACTAACAGACAATCCACGTGCTCTTTCATCATTATATTCAGTATCATTAGTTGTTGGTTTCTTTCCACTAATTGCAGGTTGCTCATTACCATTTACTAAATCAATCTTTCCAGAATTTTTTATTACAACACCTGGCGCATTATTTGATATTTTTGTTATATCTCCATCATTTTCTATATATACATCTTTAGCATCAGCATCTATAGTTATAATCCATACATCTCCATCACTTGTATTCTCTATCTTACATCCATTTTTAGAATAAATATCTATACCTTGTATACTACCTTCATTAATCAAAGTACCTTTTTTTATGTTATCTATTCTTATGTCGTCAGATATTTCACCAAAGTTCTTTACGTCTCCATTAGGCATATCTATAGTTATAGATTTTTTAAATACTCCATCAAATTCTATAGTTATAGCTTTATTTGTTTCTACTTTAAATGAATCAGTTATACTAGTATCTTTCTCAGGCTCAAATATTATTACATCATTAGCATCAGCCTTTTTTATAGCAACATTTAACTCATCTATTGTTTCTACAGTATATTTAGTCTTCTCTTGCATATCTATTATGTTTTTTACAGCATCTTCATTACCTAAACCACCAATTTGAGTAACTTTGTCTATAATCTTAGTATTTAAAACATCCTTTTGAGCAGTATCTAACTTATTTCCTGCTAATATTATTGGAGAACTATTTTTAGACGCTAAGACACCTACTGCTAAAGAATCTATTAAATCATTCTTATTCTTTGTACCATCTTTTGTCACATAAATATTTTTTATATCCGTATCTTTATAAAATTCTTCTATAATCTTTGCATTTGTCTCACTTCTACTACTACCTGCTATTCTCGTTGCATTTGGTAGATTTCTTTCTACAGAACTAGAAATAGAGTATGTACCACCTATAACATATGATTTTTCTATATCTTTACTATCTATAAAATTGTCAGCTACTTCAGTCCCATTATTTGAATCAGAAAGTATTATTGGCATATTTTCTTGAGCAGCTATAGCTCCAATACTTACTGCGTCAGCAAGCCCCTTCTCTCCATTTACTACAACTATTTTAGATATAGATTTTTCCTTATCTAGCTTTTCAGCTAATTTTAAAGAAGTATCGTATCTACTATTTCCTGATATTCTTTCAAAATTTATATTTTCTTCAGTCAACTGCTTTTCAATATTTGAACTTAATGCAATTGAACCACCTATCAAATATACATTTTTTACACCAAGTCTTTTTAATTCTGCTTTAGTTCTACTGTCTAATTTATTACTTTGAGTTAATAATATTGGTGCATCTTTTGCTTTTGCAAATGGAGTAGCTGATAAAGCATCTGCTATTGAATTATCATTTACTAGCACAGCGTTCTCAGATTTTGTCCATCCAGCTTGACTTATTTTTATTGCTGTTTCCCATCTTCCAGAACCTGTTAATGTATCTTTTGTAGATGCATTAGATGTATTTCCATACAATGTGACAGTTAAAAATGTTATAGTTAACAAAGAGACTATTTTTTTTGATATTTTCATTAATTCTTACCTCCTAATTCTTTCATAATATTTTATGGAGCATGTACATACTGTATTTTATTTGTAGCTAACTCATCAAAATGAGATTTTACTGAATGATATCCTATAGCATAATGCCCACTTTCAGGATTCCATTTTTTATATGCATTCATTGCACTTAATAACTTCTCCTCTTGACTAGGTAATACCTCCCATACTTCTACATTTGGATTAACTTTTTTAAAATCATTATAATCATATGGCTCTACATAAAATCTTAAGTCTTTTATTTTGCCTTCTTTATATAACTCTAATGTAGCTTCTCCTAATGCTCTATGGTCTTCATGTATACCACTAGCCTTAAAGGGAGTAACAGTCTTTACCTTTGCATCTGGATATTCTTTTAAGTACTTAAGAATTATTTCCCTTGCTTTTTCTTTATTTAGCTCACCATCATGAGCTCTATTATCTTCTATATGTATATTACTTTCTTTTACACCCATTGCTTCACAACTATCCTTAAATTCTTCATCTCTATCTTTTGAAAATTCACTTTCTGATAGAGAATACTTATGCACATCTTTAATATGATAAGAACAAGACCCTCCATCATCTAATACTTTTCTTATTATTGATTTGCTACCATCTGTACATAATATAACATGTGTATCACTTTTTTCAACATGTTCAATTATGGCACTACCCATACTTAAGGTTTCATCATCTTGATGTGGTGTAAAAAATAAAGTTGCATCTACCACTACTATATCCTCCTATTTCATAAAATGTTATAATTTACAATAAACAGCATAACTATAGAAAAAGATTCCTCTGTTTATTAAGGAATCTTTTCCACAGTATAAGTTATTACCAACCTAGTATCTTAGCTATCTTTTGTATTACTGTCAATTCAACTCCATTACCTATTTGAGTTACTTCTGCACCAAGATTTAATTTTTTATCAAGAGCATTTTTTTGTGAGTCTGTTATATCAGTTTTAGCTAGAAGTATTGGACCGTTACCTGCAGCTAGAGGTCCTGCTGCCAATGCATCTACTAGCATACCATTATTTCCATATCCATCTTTTGCTATATATAATTTATCTAATTTATCATAGTATGTCTCTATAACCTTAGCATTAGTATCATGTCTTGTTTCTCCTTCAACTCTTTGCACTTTTCTATCTTTATCAATATCAATAAGTTGATTTTCAATTTGGCTAGATATATTATTAGAACCACCAACTATGCCAATCTCTTTTCCATCCATCAACTTGATGGCTTCTGCTGAGAGATCATTCCAACCATTTACTATTATAGGAGCCTTAAGTTCAGCAGCTTTAGCAGCTATACTCATAGCATCAGCTTCACCTTTTGCACCTACTACAAATGCATCTTTAAAAGAACCCATAGCTTTTGCTACTGCTACTGAAGTTGTATGTCTATCATCTCCAGCTAATCTTTCAACATTCTTAGTTATTGATTCTAATTGCTTTTTAGCTGTGTTTGATACTGCTGACTCTCCTCCAACTATATATATTTTAGCTGATGGGCTTTTCTTAATTATATCTTTTATATAGTCTAAAGTTACTTTTGGTATTTCATTATCAGCTGCTAATAATATAGGAGCTTTTTTAGATTGAGCTAGTGGTGTAGCTGCTAACCCATCAACTAATTTATTTGAATTAACTATAACTACATTATCAGTGTATTTTGTTTGTTTTGCTATAGCTACTGCAGTCGCATATCTATCGTCTCCAGCTATTAATTTAACTTTTGAATTTCCTTCTAATGCTGATTTAGTGTCTTTTAACTCTTTTTCGTTAGTACTTTCTACAGTAAGTTCTATCGCTTTTCCAGATGCATCAGTATATTTAACAGTAAATTTATACTTTCCTGTTTCTGAATCTTTTGCTGAAATATCACTAATTGATTTTGATGTACCATTTACTACCATATTACCTTGAACAGTTAATCTATATCCATCATATAAATCTTGTGGTGAAACTGTATTTAAATCACTATTTTTTATAGTTATTTCAGCTAATTGAATATCATCAATATTTTTAGCTCCTGCTACACCTAATTTATTTATTTTATTTACTTTAAAACCTTCTGCAGAAGGATCTAAATTTATCCCAGTTGAATCAACTGGATTTACTGTTAAATCAACCTTTTCATCACCAACACCCACTGCTATAGTTTTAGAAGTTATTACATCTGTTTTATCTTTTAGAGTTATTACCAACTTATCTGTTGTACTATCATATGAAGCCTCTACAGTTGCTACTCCATAAAGCCCACTAACATTAGTTTTAGCTTTTTCTGTTATTGAATTAGCTTCAGCTGAAAGGTCTGCTGAATTTTCATACTTTTCAATTGCTTCTGCAACTACTTCATTTGCACTATTTATTGTATGACCTTTGTCTGTTATAGTTACAAGAAGCTCTTTATTTTCTCCCAAAGCATTTACTAATTTTTCTAATTCATCTATATTAGTTATTATTTTTAATTGTGATGAAGTTTCACCAACTTTTATTTCATATATTGGTTGTCCAACTTGAGAACCTCCAGTATATTTTTGAGACATTAGGTCTCTAACTTTTGAAACTAACTCTGTAGCTTCTTTTTTAGTTATTGTTTGTTTTTTTACCTGTGTAGTTTCCGCAGCAAAAACTGGAGCTACTGATGTACTTATAATTGCAGCTGCCATAACTACTGAAAGATTTTTTCTATTCATGGTGTTTTCCCCCTAAAAAATTCAGTTTTTTATCAATTTTTCCTTATTTACCAATTATAATATATATCTTACATTATTTCAATAAATAGGATGTATTGTAATAATTAACCATTTACTATAAAATTCATTTTAATACTTTATTTTATAGATATTTATGTATACAAAAAAGTAACAAAATTGTAATTTTTTTTTATAATCCAGTTTATAACTAATAGACTTTTCATCTTCTTTATAGTATAATATTAAATGGAAGAAAGAAATTTCAAGCATCTCTTTTTTCCGTATTTCTCACACAGAAAAAGAAGCTGATTTTCAGCTTCTTTTTCATTTATATAGATTTAATAATTTAATTGTAATTTCAATATATAAAATTCAAAATACTTGCTTAATCTTAATATTTAACAACAATTACACAAGTAATTTTTTAGTTGAATTTATATAAGTATTGTACTGTTGCTTCCCTTATATTTTTATTTAAATCTTCAAACATATCATATCCTTCTAAAGCATATTCTTTAAATGGGTCTTTTTGTGCATAAGTTTTAAGACCTATATACTGTCTTAACTGTTCCATAGCATCTATATGATCTATCCAGTATTGGTCGACTACTTTTAAAAGTACTGTCTTTTCTAACTCAACAACCTTATCAATACCAACCATCATCTTTTTCAAGTCATATACTCTTTTGGAAATTTCATAAGTACTATCAATTATTTCTTGAACACTTTTTTTATCTACACCAGGTATTAGTAACGTATCTGCTGGCATAAATGTACTATATAAATATTTAAAATATCCATAATAATCTCTTTTTCTTCCAATTAAATAAGTTTCTCCTGCTTCTTGTATGATATCCTTAACCATTTTTTGTATGTCTTCTTGGATATCCTCATCATTTAACACTTTATTTCTTTCATTATATATAACTTTTCTTTGTTCATTAATAGTATCATCATATTTAAGGACATTTTTTCTTATTTCAAAGTTTTTACCTTCTACCCCTTTTTGTGCTCTTTCTATAGCTCTTGTAAGTGCTTTACTTTCAATAGCTATATTTTCCTTTGAACTCGTTCTCTTCATAAGTTTCTCTATAGTTTTTCCACCATAAAGCTTTATTACATCATCTTCAAGACTTACAAAAAACTTTGATGTTCCAGGGTCTCCTTGACGACCAGAACGACCTCTAAGCTGATTATCAATTCTTCTTGATTCATGTCTTTCTGTCCCAATAACATAAAGACCACCTAAGTTTTTAACTTGTTGTTCTTCTTCTTTATCTCCTGCACCTAGAGAAATATCTGTACCTCTACCTGCCATATTTGTAGCAATAGTTATAGCATCTAACTTCCCAGCTTTAGAAATTATTTCGGCTTCTTTATCATGTTGCTTTGCATTTAGTACTTGATGCTTAATACCTTGCTTTTTAAGCATTTTAGATAACTTTTCAGACTTTTCAACAGAGACTGTTCCTACAAGTATTGGCTGTCTAGTTTTATGTATCCTTATTATTTCTTCTACAACAGCATTATACTTTTCTTCTTCTGTCTTAAACACCTTATCATGTAAATCTCCTCTAATAACGGGTTTATTAGTTGGTATTTGGACAACATTTAACTTATAAATTGACTCAAATTCCCCTTCTTCTGTCTTTGCAGTACCAGTCATACCAGAAAGTTTTTCATATAGTCTAAAGAAGTTTTGATAAGTAACAGTAGCCATAGTCTTAGATTCATTTTTTATCTCAACACCTTCTTTGGCTTCTATAGCTTGGTGAAGTCCATCTGTATATCTTCTTCCATCCATTACTCTTCCTGTAAATTCGTCAACTATCATTACTTCTCCATTTGAAATAACATAGTCAACATCTTTCTCCATAAGCTTATATCCTCTTAAAGCTTGGTTTATATGATGATATAATTCTATGTTCTTTATATCAGTAAGGTTTGTTATACCAAAAAATGACTCAGCTTTACTTATACCACTTGCTGTTAAAGCTATAGTTTTATCTTTTCTATCCATTTCAAAGTCTTCTTCTTTAACAGTTTTTATAAAGCTATTTGCCAATTCGTAAAGTTTTAAATCTTCATCACCATCTCCTGCAATAATAAGAGGAGTTCTAGCTTCATCTATTAATATTGAGTCTACCTCATCTACTATGGCAAAGTTTAGTTCTCTTTGTACTTTATAGGATAAATCTGGCACCATATTATCTCTTAAATAGTCAAATCCAAATTCACTATTTGTACCATAAGTTATATCACATTTATATTGTTGTTTTCTTATATTTGGGTCTTGGTTAGCTATAATTACTCCTACTGTCATACCAAGAGATTCATAAACTGGGCGCATAAGCTCTTTATCACGTTCTGCTAAATAATCATTTACTGTGATTACATGTACACCTTTACCTGTAAGTGCATTTAGATATACTGGTGCTACTTCAACTAGAGTTTTACCTTCACCAGTTTTCATCTCTGCTATCTTACCTTGATGTATTACTATGCCACCAATTAACTGCACTCTATATTGACGCATTCCTAATTTTCTTTTTGATACTTCTCTTACCACAGCAAATGCTTCTGGAAGTATATCATCTAAAGTTTCACCTTTTTCAAGCCTTCCTTTAAATATATCTGTCATATCTTTAAGTTTTTCATCTGATAGATTTTTCATACTATCTTCTAGTGCATCTATTTTATCTACTATAACATTTAATTTTTTTATTTCTTGTTCATCTGCTTTGTCAAGTATTGCATCTATAACTGACATATAAGTACCTCCTTTTCTATTGTCCAATTACTATTATACATTAAAAATCCATAATAGTAGACAATTATTTTGATTTATAGTATAATGATTTTACTTAAATAAATTAAACATCTTTTTATTTAGGTATTTCTCACATAAAATAGAGGCTATTTATAGCCTCTATTTTATTTTGTATTTATTTTTTATTGTAAAAAAGACTCCTCATAAGAGAAGTCTTTTTATATTTAAAGTTTTATTAAAACTTATATTACATATCTAATAAATCTTTCATTTTGCTTATTACTGAACTAGCTATACCTTTACCAACTTGAACTAAGTTCTTTCCACCATCATCATGAACTGATTTACTTACACCTACATTTTGGTCTGCAGATAAACTATCAGTAGCTAATACTATTGGAGCTGGAGAAACAGTTCCATTAGCGTTTTTACCATCATAAGTAGAACCAAAGTTAGCTGCAACTGGAGCTGCTGCTAAAGCATCTACTAATTGATCTTCTTTAGTAGAACCATCTTTTGCTACGAAGTAGTTTGTTACACTTCCTTTTTCAAAGTAATCAGTTTCCTTCATTACTTCTGCATTTGTAGCTTGTCTATCATCTCCACTCGTTCTATTAGGCTCTTTTCCAGTAGCATCATCTATAGATTTTTCTACATCTTTAGATACACTGTTTTCTCCACCTATTATATCAACTTGTGCATTATTTAAGAAATCTTCTGTTTCATTATTTATAGTCTTAGCTTTTCCATCTACAACTACGATTGGAGTAGCATCTCCATCTACAACATCTAAATCTCCATTAGATTTCTTTAATTGAGAAGCAACTGGAGCTATACTCATAGCATCTGCTAATCCAGTACCACCAACTACAAATGCTTTATCATTATCAAGACCTACTTCGTCAGCTATTGCTAAAGAAGTTTCATATCTGTCATCACCAGATAATCTTGTAACTTTAAGTCCCATATCTTTTAATTCATTTTCTACTTCTTTAGATATAGAGTTAACTCCACCAGCTAAATAAACTTTTTTAGAAGTGTTTATACCACTTGTAGATTTTAAATCCATAACTCTTTTTATTTCAGATTTAACATTTGAATCTAATTTATCTTTTGAAGTTAATAATAATGGAGCATGTTTTTCTGATGCTAAAGGTGATGCAACAAGACCATCAACTATAGCTTGAGAACCAACTAAAACTACTGTATCAGTTGCTGAATCAGTTATAGCATGCTTATCATCAGAATTATAGTATTTGTTACTTAACTCTATAGCTGTTTCTATTCTATCTTCTCCAGCTACAGTTACAACATTTGAGTAACTATTATTATATGTTCTTAAATCATCTATATAATCTTTCATATCTTTTATCTTATCTGATTTAAGAACTAATTTAACAGGAGTATTTTCTACATCTGTTGCTCCTTTAGTATCTAATCTCTTTCCTTCTGGATAAAGAGCTACTTGATATCTACCACTTACTAATTGTACTAAATTTCCATATCCCTCTTCACTAGTTAACTCTTTATATATATCATCTAATTTATCTTCATCAAATACATATTTTTTAGCTAAATCTTCAGCACTTGTACTAGTACTTGAATCTATATCTATTGTTGATTCTTTTGCATTTATAACTTTTACAACTGTATCACCTTTATCAGTTTGAGGATCAACAACTATATTAGATGCATTAACAGTAGAACCTGTTGTATCAAGTACAAGTGAACCTTTAGAAACATATTCTTTACCTGCATCAAGAACTACAGTACCTGTTGTAGCAGCAAAAGCTTTAGCCGCTGCCCATGTTCCTTTTGTATTAGCTGCATATTTATAATCATCTAAAGCTGTTATATCTGCTTTTGGAGTTGCTGTAAGTTTAAATCCTGCTCCATCTGCAGCTTTTGCAAAATCAATTAAATCTTTAGCATATACAGTTTTTGTTGTAACTTTTGTGTTAGTAGAATCTGCCTCTACCAAACCAGGCGTAGTTTCTGTTGCTGGCTTAGCAATTACTGTATTTTCAAACTTAGTTATTAATGCATCTATTTCTTCTTCAGTATGAACTTTCTTAGAAGCATCATATGATATATTAAATGACACTAAATCTCCATCACCTAAATTATCTAATTTTGAATCAACAAGATTGTATAAACTAGTTGCTGCTTCTTTTTTCTTGCTTGCTGTAGTATAATCATTTTCATAGTCATATGTTGCAATTGTCTTATCTTTATCATAGATTACACTTAAATCAGTTATTGATCCATTTATGATACCCGCTTGTATTTTTTTTAGCGTATCTTTGTAGTCTTTTTGAACAGTTATATACTCATTTTTTACCTCTGCAGCAAAAACAGGAGCAGCTGAAGCTAAAACTGTTAAACCTGACATAGCTATTGCTATATTTTTCTTATTCATTTCTTAAATTCCTCCCAACATTATATTAAATTACATCTCTTTATTATGTACATAGAATAATCATCCATATATTCCTAATATTTCTCACATCTCTATAATAATCCATTTTTATTCTTTTTGCAAGCTATTTTTTTAAATTATTATTTTCTCCATATATATGAATTTTTATACCCAAAACTTCAAGATGTAACAAACTAATAAATTTAATTTTATTTATTTAGAAATTCTTGAGTTGCATAAACTTGTCCATCTTGTAATATATATAATCCAAATCCAGTGTACACAAAGTTACTATTTAACATGTTCTCGTTATATTTATCAGACTTTTTCCAAACTGTAAATATTACATTTGCCACTTCTCTAGCATCTTTTGTTGTATAAGTACTCTTTGTAGTAAGTGGAACAAAAGCTATATTTTCTTCACTTCTCATCCCACTAGAAAATACTTCAGCAGCATTTTTACCATTTATTACATGTGCAAATTCTCCTTTATCAGCCATATATCTAGACCAATAATTTGCCATTCCTTGTAAGTTTTTAGATACTTGTAATGGTTCTTTACCTTTTTCTTTTCTATAAGAATTTACCAAATCATACATTTCACTAGAAACCATCATCTTAAACTCAGCACTATTCATGTCATTAGTCTTATATTCAAGTACATTTACCTCTACTGATATTGATGTAGTTTTTCCACCAATATCAGTAGCCTTTATAGTCACTTTATATTTACCAACCTTATCAGTATTAACTTCTCCTGTAAGTTCTGGTTTTAATCCATTCCCTTTGTTATCTTTCGCAACTATATTAAGTTTACTTATATCAAACTTATCTCCTTGATAAATATTTAAATTCCCAACTGTTATTGTTGGTGCACTTGCGTCTAATGATGATGCACTCAAACATTGTTCTAATGTCTTTTCATCTATACCACCTAATGCTGTAACTTTATCAGCACTTCTAAGTACAGACTTATCACTACTTTCATCAACTAATACAATAGGTGCATTTTTAGCTATAGAAGAACCAGCAACTGCGTCCACTAATTGGAAGCCTTTAGAAATATAAAATTCCTTTGCTGAGCTGTAAAAATGTTTTATGACTTTTTTATTAGTCTCAAATCTATCTTCGCCAGCCAATCTAACTGCATTAGTTTTTTTAACTAAATCATTACTTATTATCTCTTCTGAACCAAGAGCATAACATTGTACACCTTCCTTTATCTCAAATGGTACACTTTTCCCATCAGTTAAAATTATAGGCGCACCATCTCTTGATGCTACTGATGATGCACTCATAGCATCTGCTTCACCTGTATACCCGTTAGTTATAAACACCTTATCTATAGGCTTTATTGAAGCTATTTCTTTTGCTATAAGATAACTTGTTTCTATTCTATCATTACCACCTATTCTTTTAACTTCTATGCCTTTTTGCTTTAATTTGTTTTCAACTGATTTTCCTATCGAATCTTCAGTCCCTATTATATAAGCTTTCTTTACATCTTTTAACATTTTTTCTGTATCTGATGGTATATTATTTCTTTGTGATATTAATATAGGTGCTTTAACTGCTCCTGCTAATCCACTTGCACTAAGTCCATCTGCTAAAGTATTGTCTGTATTTACTAGTACTACATTTTCATATGTTTGCTTCTGTGCAATTTTGGCAGCTGTCTCATATCTATCTTTCCCTTGTATCTTCTCTATACTTGAAAGTGCATTGATATTTATTGCCCCTGCCATTATTAATGATACTGTCAATCCTATTGATAATATTCTCTTATTTACCTTCATAAAACTCCTCCTACCAATCTTTTAATAATTCAACTCATTATAAATTACATCCTCAGTAGTTATTCCCTTAAAATTTATAAATGTCTAAAATAAAAAACATCTAAAATACCATAATCTATAAAGCAATAACAAAATAGACTACAAAAAGTACTTTAGATGTGATTTTAAATTTTATGATACCAGTAAATTAATAAAAAAACAAGATTTATGGTAGTTTTTTACAAACTACCTTCGTTACCATTTAAAAATTCTTGAGTAGCATGTACCTGACCATCAGATAATATATAAAGTCCAAATCCAGTACTAGAAAAATCATCACTAAGCATATTTGCATTGTATTCTGATGACTTCTTCCACACTTCGAATACAGTCTTTGCCAAATCTTTTGCATCTTGAGTAGTTTGAACATTCTTAGAATTAATATAAATATATGCTATATTTTCCTCGCTTCTCATTCCAAACTCAGAAAATACTTGTGGAGCATTTTTACCATCTATATAATGTGCAAAAACTTTTTTATCCATCATATACTTAGACCATGCACTTGCCATTCCTTCTAGCCTACTAGATACTACTAAAGGTTCTTTACCTTTTTCTTTTCTATAAGAATTAATTAAGTTATACATTTCAGTAGACACCATCTTTTTAAATTCTAGACTATTATAATCATGAGTTTTATCATCTAGCACTTTTATTTCTATTCTTTTTTCTGTACTTTTTCCCCATTCATCTGTAGCCTTTAGTGTCAATATATATGTACCTACTCTATTTGTATCTATAAATCCATCAATTTCTATTGGTAAAACCTTCCCAGTGTTATCTTTAGCTACTATATTCAATTTACTACTATCAAATTTTTCACCTTTATATATCTCTGTAACTCCTATTGTAATTGTTGGATGTTGTCCATTTGACTTTGATGCGCTTATACATTGTTCTATTACCTTGTCACTTAACTCACCTATAGAAGTTATATGTTTAGCTCCTTCTAACACAACTTTGCTACTACCATCATTTACTAATACCATCGGAAAATCTTTAGTTAATGGTGCAGCTGCTATAGCATCTACTAATTGATAGCCATCTGATACATAGAATACATCTGAATTTTTATAAAAGTAGTCTATTACCTTCTCGTTAGTTTCAAATCGGTCAGTTCCTTCTATTCTTACTGAGTTTGTATTCTTAACTATAGCACTACTCATTATTTCTTCTGAGCCTATACAATATGATTGTATACTTTTAACATTAAAAGGCACACTCTTCCCATCTGTAAGTATGATTGGAACTCCATCTCTAGTAGCTACTGATGATACACTCATTGCATCTGCTTCTCCACTGTAGGCATTAGTTAATAGTACCTTATCCACTTTTTTTATAGTTGCTATTTCTTTAGCTATTAGATAACTTGTTTTTAGTCTATCTTCTCCACCAATTCTCTTGACTTCTATATTTTTAGAATTTAATTCTTTTTCTACTGATTTACTTATAGTATCTTCTGTACCTATTATGTATGCTTTTTTGATATTTTTTAAACATCTATTTGTATCTGTTGGTATCTTGTTTTTTTGTGTAAATAATATTGGTGCTTTTTTGGCACCTGACAACCCGCTTGCACTTAATCCATCTGCAAGCGATTTTTCTGTATTCACTAAAATTACTGTTTCATAAGTTTGTCTATCAGCTATCTTTGCTGCTGTTTCATATCTATCTTTACCATATATTTTTTCTACTGATGATGATGCATTTACATTTTTAAAGCTCACCAATATTAATGATACTGCTAGGCCTAATGATAATATTTTTTTGTTCATTTTCATATCCCCCTGATGATTTTTATATTTTATATTTATAAAAGAAGTACTGTTTCTTTATTTTTCCTTTATTTTCTATACATTATAAAGTATATCCTATATAAATATCTTTCGTCTAGATATTAATATCCTATTTCGTCAAAATTTATATAAATTATTTTTAGGTATATTTTTAATATTTTAAGACACAATCTATGTATAAAAACTATTTTATATAATAGTCTGAGGTTAAGATTATACTCTGTTTTAACTAGATTTTTACTAAAATAACTTAAACAAAAAATAAGAATGTACTTTAGGTATATAAATTTATATATCTAAATACATTCTTATTATAGTTATTCTTAATATAGTTATTTTGATTCGATTAGGCTCTTAATCTTATCTACTACTGATGAAGCTATTCCTCCACCCACTTCAAACAACTTAGATGAATTTTTATTTTTTAATGATGATTCTTGTGATTTATCTAACGTATTTGTAGCAAGTACAACTGGTGAATTATTCTTAGCTGCTAATGGACCAACTGCTAAAGCATCTATAAGCTTATCTTGATTAGCAACTATAACCCCATCCAATTTTGACTGAGAATAGAATTTATCTATTACTTTAGCATTTGTCTCTTGTCTATTTTGACCTGCAACTCTATTTTTTGATACATCTTTATTTGCTATTTTTCCGACTTGTTCAATAGCCTTGTTAGATATTTTCTCTACTCCACCAATAAAGTATACATTTGACACCTTGTTTGATTTAATAAATTGTTCTGCTTCATTATCTACACCATCTTTTTGTGTAAGTACTATTGGAGTTTTTTCCTTACCAGCTAATGATGCTATTGATAATGAATCTGCTTCTCCATTTCCTGCCCCTATATACAGCTTGCCTACATTATTCGTCTTATCAATTTCTTTTGCTATATTAATAGAAGTTTGATATCTTGTATCTCCACCTATTCTTTGCACTGATATTTTTGAATTTACGCTTTTAATAGCTTCAACAACTGAATTTGGCATTGAGTTATTTCCACCTATTACAATTACTTTTGATGGATTTAATCTTTTTAGTTCCTCTACAGTTTTTTGAGGAAGTTTATCATTTGAGGATAAAAGAATTGGTGAATTTTTTACACTGGCAAGTGGTGTAGCAGTAAGCCCATCCACCATACTTCTGTCTTCTCCATTTACTATCACAACTGTATCTGATTTTGTCCATCCACTTTGAGATATTTTAACAGCAGTCTCAAATCTATCAGCACCTTTTAATTTTTTTACTGTGACATTAGATGTAGAATCACTTGAACTTCCTCCGCCAGAGTTTCCACCACTAGATGAACCACCTGAATTGCTTCCTCCACCATTATTGCCACCACTATTATCTGGTGGTAATTCGTCTGGTTTAGATAATTCATTTTCAACTATATACTCTAAGCTTTTTGGAAGTGTAACCTCTACATATTTATTTACTGTAGCTGTTCTTCCTTTACTTGTTTTTTGTGATAATCCAAGTTTTAGTATTATATTTGAGCCACTTTCTTCTGTTTCTTTGCTTACAACAGAATATTTTACTCTAATATTGTTTAACAGGTACTCAAGTGCTTCACTTTTCTCAACCTTATACTTTTCAGGGTCGTTTTTACTAGCTCCAGTTCCTCCTATTGGTTTTACTTCATTCTCATTGATAAGAGTAAATATTAAACCTTCACCAGAATCTATACTTTCATAATCAATTGTTTTATTGTTGTAAGTTACAATTTTTAAAGCTGGCTTATCACCTGTTCCATTCCCCAAAACTTTATAGCCAGCATTTGAATTACTGCCAGATTTTTTTACAGATATTCTTCCTATGTTTAAGCTACTTTCATTTAGCAAATCTTCATTTGATGTAACATATATATCTAATGTTGTTATATTATTTGCTTTATCATATTTTGAAACACAATTAGCATTTGCATTTCCACTTTTTATCTGAGCGTCTATATTATCAGCCCACTTAATCTTTTGTCCTTGCTCGTTATCTGCTACTTCCACTTCACCTTGTACTTTTATACTAGCTTGAAATGAATATACTATATTTTCTACTGAATCCACAGATATATCTATAGTATTTACTTTTTCATATGTTTTTGCCCCTTGTAATACTGGAGCTGCATATGCACATGTAGCACTACCAGTTACAGCTACTGCCATAGTCGACACTGCTAAAGTTCTTATAAGAGATTTTCCTTTACTCATAACACCCTTCCTTATCTACCATTAGCTAGGTGGATACAATCAAATATCCACCCAGCCTTATTTATTTAATTTATACTATCTTAATTTTATATCTATATCCATGTACTATATTTACTTCATATTTTATATTTTATATTTAATTCTTCAAAATTTTATTAGCTATTAATATTAACTATTGAATTCCATCAGTATTATTTTGTTAGATTTAAACTTCTATTACCTATTTATCTCTAACAATATTACCTTTTACTTTATTATTTATAGATATAATCTTCTTGTTGCTAACATCAATAGTATTTTTTGTAGATTTTCTCGCTTTACTATTACTATCAGTAAGGCTTATAGCCTTTAACTCATCATAATTTTTAGCTTCTACAGATACATACATTGTATCACTTACAAATCTTTGACCTATTGGAGTATCTCCTTGAAGTTCATTATATCTATATAATTCTGCCTTAACCCTATCACTTAAAGAATCAAAGCTTTCTTTTGGCATATAGTAAACCCATGTACCTTTACTTATTTCACCTAATTCACCTTTTTCTGGTATCTCTGCAAATAAGAGTGCTTCTCCAGATATAGTTTTATTGTTTTTATCTATAAGTAATGGTAAATTAAATGCTGGATTTCCACTGTATTCTCCTGTAATTACTATTGAACCATCTGGAATCTTAGCTTCTTCATTTTCACTTGTATTAGGGTCATCACTTTGATATACATAATCTTCTACTAGTTTTCCAATTCCATTAGTACGAGTTTGGTCTACACTATTTACTGTTCCAATCTCTATATTGTCACCTGGAGGCCCAATTATATCCAACTCTGCAACTTCTATATTAGACTTATTGTTTGATATTAGTTTTACATATCTAGCTTGGTATGTCCAAAGTTTACCATCTTTATTAAATGTAACTCTAGCTTCATTATCTTGGTCTTTTCCTCCACCAACTAAGTCTTGTCCATATTCAAAAGTTCCTTGGCTAACATCTTCCCAATTCTTTTTATCATTACTTACTTGTATCTTGTAATTAGTTAAAGGGTTGTATGTTGTACTAGTATCTTTTCTAAGGTTGAATAATCCTTTTAATGAGAACTTTCTAGCTTCAGTTTTTGGCTTTGTATATTTTAACCCTACTATAGGCAATGTCTCTTTCATGTCTACTATTATATATGGATTTTCTTCTACATTTATATCTGGGTCTTTTTGTGGGTCTTTGTTCCACTCAGCTTTACTAATTCTCTTTCCTTTATATGTTGTACTTGCATCATTATCCTTTATATTATCAATTTCTGGATTTTGTAATGGTCCATGTGAGTCATTTTCAGTTCTAACATCACCATCAGAAACAGTGTTTGTTATAAATGACCATGCTGACTTGTTTATTTTTCCTTCATCTGATAATTTTACAGTCCCAACTTCAAACTCATCTGTTGGATTTAGATGATAATCGTACGCAACTACTTTATATGTAAATGCTCTATTATTAAGAGGAGATATATTATCAGTAAATTTAGCTTGACTATTTCCTTTTGCATCCACAAATCCTACTGTTCTGTATTTTACTTGAGTTCCATTCTCACCATCTAAATAGTTTCCATCACTTCTTATTATCTCATATCCTAATATCTTATCTTTGTCTTTATCAACATCTAGGTCTATAGATATTTTATTAGATTTAACTAGAGAACCACTTTGTACTCCATCAGCAAAGCCAGCACTTACTTTAGTATCTTCTGCCATACTTACTATATTTTCATTTAAAATCTTTCTTCTAGCTTCATCATTTATATATTGTATCTTTCTAGTCTCTTTTTCGTACTTTTTACTATCCATTATACTGTTTAGCTCTGGTGTAATTTCTACTCCCCATGCCTTAAAGTAATCTCTTAAATCTTTTTCAACAACACTTGATGCCATTGCCACTAACATTTGGTCTTTTGGTAAGTTGTTTATTGGGTCACCACTTGAAAGTGCTCTGTATTTTCTTGAAATTTTAGCATAGAATGTGTCATTGCTTAAATCAGCATCTGAGTTATTCTTTAACATTGAACCAGTAAAGTCATTGTCATAAGCTAAATGTAATTGCCACAACATTCCAAGTCTCTCAAATACATTACTCGGTATACCTAAACTGTTTGAAGTTACATGTTCATATATCTTGTCCATTGTTGAACCTTCAAGTCTTGAATGTGTCTTATCATCAAATGTTTGAGCAAGTAAAGCAAGTACATTATTACTAGTTTCGCTATATGTCATCTTACCAATGTCTGTAACATGTCCTATCTCATGACCTATTCCCCATCCAAATAAACTTCCTCCTGTAGCTTTTCCACTAGCATCTATTTGGAAAGGTACTCCATTCATAAGCCCTGGAACTGAACCATACTCTACTCCTACATGTAAACCAGAAGCATACATAAATGCTCCAATAAACATTCTTTGATATTTTATGTTCATACGAGATTTAGGAGCCATATCATTTTTAGTTATGTCAAATTCATTGTCATCTACAGTTCCATTACCATCTAAGTCTTGTGTCTTAAATACTCCTCTTTCAGAATATATTAAATCCATCATCTGTTCCCATGCAAGCATACTATTGTATAATCTATCTACTTGTGTATTTAAATCAGAATTTCCTTTTGATATTCCTTGATATACAGCTGTTGCTGGAACATTTAGTGTAACTTTATCACTTTCAATATCTGTAGTGTTTAATACACCAGTTGTTTCTGAATATCCATATGAATTACCAATATTCGTTCCTGGATAATATGGTTCTCCCTTTATATCATTCTTATATTTAGTTAATTCTTCTATATAGGCTCTTATCTTTTTCTTAGATTCAGAAACTCCTTCAGGACTCTTATCATTTATCATTCCATTTAAGTTAAGATGTGGTATCTTAGTAGCCCCTGCTACACGTACCTTTATATCTCCACCACTTTGAGTATCATAAGGGTATCTTATGTACAAGCTTCCTCCACACTCTACATCTAAACTATGAAGCTTACTTAACTGAATTACATTTTTACCAGTGTTAAGATTTATTTCTCCACTCTTATATGCACCAGACTCTCCATAGTATTGTGTATATATTAGTTTAGGAGTTCTACCACTTTTACTTCCAACATATATCGTGATTTCATCTCCAGCTCTAGCAGCTACACCCAATGCCTGCCAGTCATTTCCCATACCTAGATTATTAGACTTAACAGTATAGTTTCCGCTCTTATCTTTGTATTTTCCTGAAACATTTATATCTTGATTTACAGTTGTTATATCAGTAAGTGTAGCTCTATCATTATATAAGTCTTGTGCTAGCTTTAATTCTCTATCAATAATTGTCTTATATGGATGATATTCTCCACTAGCTTTATCTGGAGTATTAAGTCTATCTTTTAATTCAGTTATTTTTTCTTGAGTTACATCTTCTTTTAATTCAACTTGTAGGTCATCCATAAATAGATTTCTTACATCATCTTCTATACTGTCATATTCATAGAACTTAAGCTCTGATATATTAGACTTATATGAATATGATGAACAAACACTAACTTGTATTTTAGTAGCATTTATTGGTTCCTTTAATCTTACCATTACATATCTATTATTATTTACAGGGTCTGTCTTTGTTTCAAAAGGTACATCTCCCAGGTTATGTAATTGACCATTTTCATCCCAGTATTGTATTTCAAAGTCATTAATTGTCTTATCAGAAACATCAAAACGAGGTGTAGCCATAAAAGTATCCATAGTATAAGCTTTATCGAAAGTTATGATTGGTCCTCTATTCGTTCCTTCAGCTGCATTATATCTTGGGAATGTCCAGTGTGTTGTAAAGTCTCCATCTACTATATTAAATTTATTAAATGGATTTTTATCACTATATTCACTTTTGTCATATCCAGCTGGATAAGTAACATCTACTATATGATTTGTTGGTATTCCAGAACCTGCATCTAACTTAGGAGTATTAATTAGTCTATAGTTAGGTGTTGTTGGAGCATCCACACTTTCAGTTGTTCCTATATATGTTTTAGACATTCCACTAGTGCCTAAATGATTAGTAGCTGTCATTCTAACTTCATATGTTGTATTATCCTTAAGCCCTTCTATTTTTAAACTTGTTCCACGAATAAGTTTGTCATTATATTTTGTCCAAGAACCATTAGAATTTTTTTCTCTATAATATAAATCAAAGTCTTTAGCTTGTTTATGATTTTTCCAACTTACATCAAGAGCCTTAAATCTACCTTTGACATTTATACCTTCTGGTGGTTCTGGCTTTGTATCTGGAACAACTTGAAATTCTATTATACTATCTGGACTAAATTGTATAGGCTTATAGTTTGAGTCTACATTTTCTGGAACTCCATCCAAGTTTTCTGCTGTTGCATCTTTGTATCCACTACTCCAATCTCCATTTAAAGACTGTATGCTAACTCTATATAATCCATATGCTTGTATATCTCTAACATCTATAGTATTTTTACTAGTTTGTAATTTTTTAGTCGATAATACTTTTCCTTTACTGTCAATCGTATCTAATGTAAGTTCGTATGCAGATACGTTTGCTTCGTTATTCCAATAAAAAGATACCTTTTCATTTCCAACAGCAGTACTAGTAGATATTTTATTGATTTTAGGTATATTCATATCTGGTTTTGGTATTTCTTTATATACATTATTTAAAAATTCAACTTTAGATATTTCTGCAAGATTTCTATCATTTGCTGTTGTAGCTGTTATTTTTATTGTTATCTTTTTTACTGCTACTTGTTTACCAAGATTTATTACTATATCGCTATCTTGAACTTCTGCATATGTTTCTACTGCTGACCTACCGTATGTAGATGTTGTAGAACTATCATCTTTGCTGATATTGTCTTCTTGTTTTGATGTATCTTTGTCTGAATCAGACTTATCTGTTGATGAATTTTCTTTATCATTATTTTCTTTATCGTTATTTTCTTTATCAGTTGTATTTGAAGTTGAATCTTCTTTATCATTTTTTTCTTCTTGATTACTGTCTAAGTTATTATTATCAGGCTGCTCTATATTTTCATCTTTATTACTTGTTTCTTCTTGTTCATTGTTTACTTCTTCTTGCTTCTGTTCCTCTTTCAAAGTTTCCACATATTCTTTATTTTCATAAGGAACCTGTTGAACATTACCATCTTTATCTGTAACTTCAACTATTCCTTTTGCTGGAGCATTCCCTTCAGGTGCTTTTATATTTATGACTTCCATATTAAGTGCTTCTGATAAAGCTATATCCATTACTGCTGGTTTTTCTTCTGATATCTTATCACCTGCATTTGCTGGAGATATTTTAACTCCACTATTCTCTCCACTGAATAAATCCTCTACAGTACCCTGAATATTTGTATCACTGTTTTTTTCTAATGTTACTTTACTTGTATCTACTATAGGATTGGTAGATACTATACTCTCTAGGCTTTTTGCATCTTCACTTTGCCCTAAATTTTTCTGAACATAATCTAGGTCAGCAATATCTACCTTTCCATCTCTATTTAAATCATATTCACTTTTATTTGAATTTATATTTTTCAATACATCCTCATAATCACTCTTATCCACTTTTCCATCATTATTTACATCGCCCATCAAGAATAGTTCATAGTTTAAAGGTTGATTTTTATCATCTACACTTGCTCTATTGCTTAATAAAACTCTTTGTGAATAACTTGATATATCAATGTCTTTAATTTCCTTACTATTAAAGCCTCCTCCAGATACTTCTACATTGTATTTTCCAACAGGTAAATTATTAAATACAATATTATAATATGATATATTCTCATCTTTATTTTTTATTTCACTTCTACTTGCAGATAATTTTTTTATAGTATATTCTATGTTATCTGCCCCAATATTTAATATTCCTGAATCTTTTTCTCCAAGCTTTATTATTCCACTATTATTACTATCATCTTTTAATTCCAATTGTATATTGGTTATACTTTCTGATTCATTATTTTTTATTGGAAGTGAAAAATTTAAATCTACTTCAAGATTCCCCTTTAACTTCTCTGTAACTGATTTTTCAACTGCCCTTAACTTCCCCTCTAATATAGGTTCTGCAAAAACGTTTAGTGGTGCACTACACATTGATACTGCTAGCACACAAGATATTGCTTTTTTCATGAAACAACAATCCTCCCTCAATAAATTTCTAATCTCTCATGAATTTAAATACTATAGTTTCAGACAATAAAAAAAGACACTCAAAGAGAATCTTAATTATAAAATAAAAAGACTTTACTCTTTTTAGCAACTGGCTGATATGGCTTTAAAAGCTTTAATCCCTATAGTTTTGCGTCATTAGATTTCCCTAATTTTGCCATTTAATTTTCACTACTTTCTTACCCATTTTATACCATATTTAAACTTTTTGATACAATTTTTTTCTACTAAATTATAAAAAAATAACATTTATATTATTATATTAATATAAATGTTATTTTCCATTATAATTTTATTATTTATATATTATTTTATCACAACTATCATTTTGTATATATTTTTATTATTCTTTATATCTTCCATAAAACTCATGTGTTGCGTATATATTCTTATCTCCTGTTATGGCTATTCCAAATCCCATTATTTCATATCCTTTATGTAGCATATTGGTACCTTCTTCAGGATTTGTCTTCCACTCATTAAAAATAAAATTTCCTATATCATCTGCATCTCTATTTGTGTAAACAGGTTTATCTGGAATTTTATATTTAATTATATTTTCACCCTGAACTGCAACATATCCAGGCTTAATCGCGCTCCAGTCTAAGTACTTTAAAAAAGTAGAATATGAATTTTTCCCATTTATTGTATGAGATAAAGTCTTCTTATTTGCCATTAAATTAGACCAATCATTTGCTAATCCCTCTAATCTACTTGCTACAACTAACTCTTTTACTCCATTTTCTTTTCTGTATTGTTTTGTAAGAGCATATACTTTTCCCTTTATTCTGTCCTTAAATGCTCTATCATTTGGATTATAGTATAATCCTTGTTGATTTGGAGAAGCTTGATTTATACACTGTTTGATTATATTCTGATTTATTCCTCCAAGTACTGTAAGTTTGTCTGCTCCACTTAAAATACTTTTATTGCTACCATTTTCCACTAAGACTACAGGAGCATTTTTTGCTATTGTAGAAGCGACTAATGCATCTGTCAATTGTAGACCCTTGCTTAAGTAAAACTCTTTACTGTTTTTATAAAACTCTTGTATAACTCTCTTATTGGTGTCAAACCTATCTGTTCCACCTAGCCTAACGGAATTTGTACTTTTGACCAATTCATCACTTATTATCTCACTAGAACCAAGTGCATAACTCTTTAATCCTGTTGTATCAAATCCTACACTATTTCCATCTGTAAGTATTATAGGTACTCCATCTCTTGCAGCTACTGGCGATGCACTTATCGCATCTGCTTCTCCTGTAACTCCATTAGCTATAATTACTTTATCAATAGGCTTGATTTCTTTAATTTTCTCAGCTATTTTTACGCTCGTATCAAATCTATTCTCACCAAATATTCTTTGTACAGCCTTCTTTTTAGAAAGTAATTGATTTTCAATATTTTTACTTATTGTCGATTCTGAACCTATTATATATACAGTGTTTGCTTTGTTCAGTCTTTCCATAGTAGTACTTGGAATTTGATTTTGTTTTGTCATTAAAATAGGCGCATTTAAGGCTCCAGCTAAACCACTTGCACTAAGACCATCTGCCAAGCTATTATCTGAATTAATTAGTATTGCTGTATTATAGTTTTGTTTATCCGCTATTTTTGCCGCTGTTTCATACCTATCATTACCTTTTATTTGCTCAACTGATGTCAACGCATTTACTATAGGAGTATTTACCATTACTAAAGATAGTGTAAGTCCTATAGCTAATATCTTTCTACTATTCTTCATATTATTATTTACCCCCAATATATTTTTCATATTTTTTTATCAATATTTTTGTCTATTCTCAATAAAAAGTTACAGTTTTGTTACCATATTTTATATATAATACCATAGTTATCCATATAACTCAAACACTATAATTAAAGTTTTTATTCTCCATAAATTCAAAACATTATAACTTATTTTATTTAATTAAGTAATAAATTCAAAATAATATATGTTAATAAGGTGTTTAATCATTATAAACAATATCATTTATAATAATTTTTTTATAATATTAATTTTACAGTATTATAATCAAAAAATAAGAAAATAAGGTACCTCAAATCAATTCTAAATGAGATACCTTATTTTTATTATTTTTATTTCATTATTTGTATATATTTTATATTGTAGACATCATATCTTATCTAAGCATCTTGTATAATTTTATATTATAGACATTATATCTTATCTAAACACCTTGTATAATTTTATATTATAGACATTATATCTTATCTAAACACCTTGTATAATTTTATATTATCTAAACAAGCTTATAACATCAGATCTTATATATTATTAGTTCTTAGTAAATAAGTTTATTTTTTCTGCTATTTTTTCAATAGCATTTTTAGCTATTCCTTCACCTATTTGTACTAACTTAGTAGCATTTTTAAGTCTTAACTCAACTACTTCTTCTTGTGACTTAGAAAGTTCTTCTGTAGTTAATACTATTGGTGCTTTTGAACTAGCTGCAAGTGGTGCTGCTGTCAAGGCATCAATTAATGACATTTGCAGATGAAGATAGAAAAAAATATCTTTATCAGTAGATAATCCTAGAGAGGGTATAACTTAAGTAGAGATTAAAGATACTATGGATTTAGTCGTATCTAAAAATATAATAAGTATGAAATAGTAAACTAAACTGTATGTAAGTTTGTGTAAATAAAACTTACATACAACTTTAACTTATTATAAAAAATTAGGTACTGATTAATATAAATACCTAATCGTTAATTTAAGTATATGATATAATTTGCTAAAATCATACATTATATTTAAACCTCTACAATAATTGATTCATTTATAATTGCATCACAATTAGTGAAATACTTAATATTTTTATAGCTTTCATAATTAGTAATAGCCATGATAACAACATCTTGTAAACCACGTGATTTAATTAAATCTTTATCAAATGATATTAGCTTATCCCCTTTTTTTACTTTATCTCCTTTTTTGACAAAAAGGTCAAATCCTTCACCATTCAAAGAAACTGTCTCAATGCCAACATGAAGCAAAATATCCATACCGTTTGATAATTTCAATCCAACTGCATGCTTACTATCATCCATAGTCAAACTTATTTCACCATTACATGGTGAAACTATTAATCCATCATTAGGATATATAGCTAATCCATCCCCTAAAACTTTAGATGAGAAAACAGGATCATTTACCTCAACTATAGGTATTACTTTACCAGAAACAAATGCATGTATTGATGTCTTACTCCTATTTTTCTTGAAAATTGATAACATATTATTAAGCTCATCTCCCAACATAATATTAATCTTTTTTATATAGAACCATTGATTCATATGGCCTTAACTTCATAGAACTATTTAAAATACTATTACTATAGTTTGACAAAATATTTTTATATTTGTCTAAGTCTTTAACATCTAATACAACTTCGTTTTCTTCACCATAGAAATTATTTATAACAATCAGTGACTCATTTTCAAAAGTTCTTTCATATGCAAATATAGAATCGCTATCCTCTAACAATGGCTTGAAATCTCCATACGCTACTACATCTAGCTCTTTTCTTAAAGTAATCATTTTTTTATAATAATATAAAATCGAATCTTTATCTTTTAAATTTTTATCAACATTAATATCCCTATAATTATCAATTACTTGAATCCATGGAGTTCCACTACTAAATCCAGAATTAGTAGTATCATCCCACTGCACTGGAGTTCTAGAGTTATCCCTTGACCTTTCTTGTAAAATCTTATATATCTCTGCTTCATTAATATCTTTTGACCTTAATATTTCATAATAATTTAAACTTTCTACATCCACATATTGATTTATATCATTAAAATATGCGTTAGTCATACCTATTTCTTCACCCTGATAAACATATGGTGTTCCTCTTAAAAAGTGAATCATTGTTCCTAGCATCTTCGCTGACTCTTTATAATATTGTTTATCATCACCAAATCTGGATATAATACGTGGTTGATCATGGTTACTCCAGAAAACAGCTTGCCATCCATTATTATTTTGCATACCTAGTTGCCACTCATTTAAAAGATTTTTTAGCATCATAAAGTCACAATCTTGTAGATCCCATTTGTTTTGATTCTTATAATCTACTTTAAGATGATGGAAGTTAAAGCACATAGACAACTCTTTTTCATCTGGATTAGAATACTTGATACAGTTATCAATAGATGTAGATGACATCTCCCCTACAGTTAGCATATTTCTCTTTACCATTCCACTTTCTATACACATTTCTTTTAATAATTCATGTACCCTACGTCCATCAGTGTAGAAACGTCTTCCATCACCTTCATAATCATCCTCATATTTTTCAGGTTTAGATATTAGATTTACAACATCAAATCTAAATCCTTTAATTCCTTTATTCATCCAGAATTTTAATACATTAACCAATTCTTTTCTTACAGATGGGTTTTCCCAATTTAAATCTGCCTGTGTTTTGTCAAATAAGTGTAAATAATACTCATCGAATTTTTCAACATATTCCCATGCTGAACCACCAAACTTAGAAATCCAATTTGTAGGAGCCTTATGATCTACACCCTTTTTAAATATATAAAAATCCTTATAATATGGATCACCTTCAAGTGCTTTTTTAAACCATTGATGCTCTGTAGATGTATGGTTAAACACCATATCAAGCATTATTTTTATTTCTCTTTGGTCTGCTTCTTTTATTAAATTTTCTAGATCTTTCATAGTTCCATATGACGGATCTATATTATAATAATCAGCTACATCATATCCATTATCTTTTTGAGGTGATACAAAAAATGGTGTTATCCATACATAATCTACTCCTAAGTTTTTAAGATAATCCAATTTTTCTGTAATCCCATTTAAATCTCCAATACCATTACCATTAGTATCATTAAATGATTTTGGGTATATCTGATATACTGTACTTTTTTTAAAATCTAACATAACTCCCCCTTCTACTGTGCACATATTTATATTTAATAATTAATTTTTACTCCATTTAATACATTTAAAAATATTACAAAAACAACAATATATTGGTAAACTACCAATACTGTATCATCCTTTAAAGTTTTGCTCAGTTTTGCTCCTAGACTTCCACCTAGTATAGCCGCCGGAATTATAAATACTAACAAACTTAAATCATATCTTGCATATCCGACAGATAAACCTATTGAAGCTAACTTAGATAGTTGCGAAAATAATATTATAATTATAGAATATACTGTTGTTTCTTTTATAGGTATCCCAAAGAAAAGCATAATAATCGCAATATTAATTGGACCACCACCGATTCCAAGTAATGTAGATAATAAACCTAAAAACCCACCAACCAACACATACCATTTAATATCTTTAAGCTCTAAAGATTTCCACGATTTTTTAGTATACAAATATGCAAATCCTAAAGATATTATTGTTAATATTATTTGAATTCCCATAACTGTATTTTCTGAACTACATATCTTTAGCAAAGTTTGAAATAATGTATTTCCAATCCCCCCTCCAATTACTGATGCACTAGAAATCGCTATAGTTAACTTATAATTTATATTAATTCCGTTTTTTATTTGCTTAATTGTAGATACAATAGCCATTGTAAAGACAGCCACACTTGAATAAAATGATATTTCTGATAATGAGTGTACGCCAATAGCATCAAATAATGGTTTTATTATGACACCTCCTCCCATGCCAGATACAGCACCTACAGTATTAGCAAAAATAATAACAAAAAAATAAATTAATCCAATATGCAATATATTTCACTTCCTTCTTTGTATTAGATAATACGATTTAGTGAATTTAAGATATATGCTAAAACATCGTTATATCCACAATATGTATTATCCTTATTTATGTACATAGATTTTTGCATTCTTTTACATCCTCCATTACATAATCTGACATATTCACAATTTTTACAGATTTGCGTGAGTTCTTCTTTATTATTAATAAATTGTTGTGCCTTTTTATTATTGAATATCTCTTTAAGAGAATCTTTAGTTATATCTCCTATCTTATATTCATCTAACACATAAAAATCACATGGATATACCCCACCATCAGCTTCTATAACATACTGTATTTGACACTGTCCCGACATGCCACATGTTCCTGTTCTACCTCTTGTTAATAAATTAGCTATATTATCAATTAGTCCAATACTAATATAATTTCCTTTTTTATATTCTTCTTCCCATAATGGGTATATTTGTTTGTAAAAACTTGAAAATCTTTCAGGTTTTAATGCATGTTTTGACTCATTTGAACAATCTAAATCATTTAGACATGGTATAAATTGAATATATTTAATATTATTATCAATAATAAACGAGAATACTTTTTTAGGATATCTCGCAATATTATTAGTCAAAACACATAATATATTGTAGTCAATAGAATTTTTATCAAACATCTCCTTTGTTTTAATAACTTGATTAAATGTTCCTTTTTGATTAGCATCAACCCTATTTTCATTATGATTATTTGACATGCAATCAATAGATAGTCCCACAATAAATCTATTTTCTTTTAAAAATTGACACCACTCCTCATTAATTAAAGTTCCATTTGTTTGAATAACATATTGAACTTTAACCTTACTATTTTTAGTATTTACATATTCAACAAATAATCTAAAAAAGTCTATCCCAGCAAGAGTTGGTTCGCCTCCTTGAAAGGCGAATGTGATAATGTCATTCTCTTCTAGATCTCTATATACATTATCAATTAATTTTTTCATTGTACTATCATTCATTATTCCATAAGATTTAATTTTTCTTGCATCGCTTACATCAGCATAAAAACAATACTTGCATCTTAAATTGCATAATGATGATGCTGGTTTTATAAGTACTGATAAATGCTTCATATATTGTTCTACCCCCTCTTTTTCATCTATACTAATTTTAATATCATAAAATTTACTATAATTATTAAATTGCCTCTATATTAAATTAACTAAAATAGTTAATCACAATATAAAGGCGATTTATTTATCTACATATGTTACACTAATTCATAAGGATGTCTACGCTTTAATTCTTCTACCGCATCTCCACCACGACCTGTTACCTCTAACCTTTTTATGTATTCTTTTAAATGACCTTTGGCATGATGTGGACCACCTTCTCTTATTACAGTCCACAATGGATCTACTTGATTATCCATTGTCATCATCATTTCATCATGCCAATTACTCAATCTATAAACTGCTTCCTTACAAATCTCCGGATGCTCTTTTGCTATATTGTTAGTTTCATATGGATCTTTTTCTAGATCAAATAACATTTCTTTAGGGAATAGATAATATCCATCATGGTATGTTCTTATGTACATATAGTTCTCAAAACGAACTGCTCTCTGACAAACATGAGCCATTTGCCCTATTATCAATTCATCATGCCCTGTTTCAATATCTTCAAATATACTTGATGCATAACTTTCACCATCCCATATACATGGTTTGTCAACATCTACTATATCAGCTACTGTTGGGCATAAGTCAAGGTTATAGTGAAGACCTTTATCCTCCACACCTTTTCTAGAACCAGGCCATTTAATAATCATTGGAATATTCGTTGTTGCCTTATCAGCAGTAGCATGCTCTGCATAAATAGCAAGTTCTCCTAAATTCTCTCCATGGTCAGCAGTTACTATAATCGCTGTATCCTCATAGATACCATTTTCTTTTAGCTTTTCTATTATTTTACCAACATGATAGTCTGCATAATGAATACCAATGTCATATCCATCAATAAATGTTCTTAAATCCTCAAAGTTTGTTAATTTACCAAGTGCTCTTGGCATTTCTGGCTTTGGATTGTCATGGTAAGAATATAGTTCTTGTGATGTATGGGGCCCAACAGCCTTCATATGTTTCTCTAATAGTTCCTCTGTATAAAAATCTTTTAATGGTTCATTTTCAAAAGGATTTCCATACTCACTAGGTGCTCTATATGGTGTATGTGGATCCCAATAGTTCACATATAAAAACCAGTCATCATCATCTGCATTTCTATCTAACCAAGCTTGTATTGTTGGACTTATTTCTTCTGCTGACGCTCTTCCTCTTCTACCAGTATTGTATATTTCATCAAAACCAGCGTAGAATGACCAAGTTGAATGTCTCTCACCAAATGGGCTTATTAATGCTGTTTTCATTCCTTTTTTCCTAAATATTGCTGGTAAGCATTCTTTAGAAAGTCTGTCTTCCATATCTCTATTAATACCTTCGTATCTGAAATCGGCTGCAACACCGCCATGATTAACTACTCCAGTATGTATGCCAAAACGTCCAGTCATTAAAGCTGTTCTTGATGGTAAACATGGTGCGTCTGAACAGTGATAGTTGCTAAATCTTACACCCTCACTAGCTATTTCATCAATATTCGGTGATGTATTTCTATGATACCCATAGCACCCTAAATGATCTGGTCTTAATGAATCGATATCTATTAATAATACTCTCATGTCTAATTCTCCTTATTCCTCTTAACTATTTAATACCTCTGTAAATTCAAGTTCTCCTGATAATTCTTTCTTTTTATATACTGCTGCTGTAAGGAAGAATGGCACTATTATAGCTACAACCATCGCACCTGTAAATATCAGCCAATACTGAGGTTGGATACTTAAAATTGCAGGTAAACCTCCAACACCTATACTATTTGCCATTGTTCCAAAAGCATTGGCTACAGCACAAGCACATGCTGCACCTATCATAGAACAATAGAATGGGAACTTGTATCTTAAATTTACTCCATACATTGCTGGTTCAGTAACACCCAGGTATCCTGATATTGTTGATGGAATAGATATTTCTCTTTCTTCTGTGTTTTTATTCATAACTGCAATAGCTAAACTAGATGATGCTTGTGCAATATTACTTAGCGCTACTAGTGGGAATAATGGTGTAGCACCTAAAGTTGCTATAAGCTGTAAATTTACTGCATTAAATACATAATGTACCCCTGTAATTACAATAGGTGCATATAATAATCCAAACAAGAACGCAAATATTATACTATATGGACCTGTAATTGCAGAACCAACCATATTCCCTATACCATCACCAATAAAACGTCCTACTGGTCCAATAAATGCATGTGCTAATATTACTGATGTTAATAATGTTATAAACGGAACAAAAATCATTGATATAACACTTGGTATAACCTTTTTTAATCCTATTTCCATATAGCTCATTGTCAGAGCTGCTAATACTGCTGGAATAACTTGACTTTGATATCCTACTCTAGCTAGTTGAACAAATCCAAAATCCCAATATAATAATTCACCTGTAGCTAATTGAGCTGGTGGTAATAATTGAGGTGATATTAATGTTAATCCTAATACTATACCTAGTATTTGACTTGTACCCATCTTCTTAGATACTGACCATGTAATACCTACTGGTAAGAAGTGGAATATAGCTTGGGCTGGTAACCATAAAAACTGATACACACCATTCCAAAATACACTTTTTGAAGCTAATGTAGCCCCTCCAAACTGTATATCTCCAATAATATTTCTAAATCCTAATATTAGACCACCTGCTATTATAGCTGGTAATAATGGTATGAATATTTCAGCTAATGAACCTAGTAATCTTTGGAATAAATTTTTTTTAGAACTGTCATTTTTTGATGCTGACTTATGATCTGGATTCATTTTATTTACGTCAATAAATTTTTTGTATACTTTTTCTACCTCTGGCCCTATTACTACTTGAAATTGACCACCATTATGAAGACAACCTTTTACAAATTTAAATTCTTTAATCTTATCTTTGTTAACAATTGATTCATCTTTAAGTACGAATCTTAGTCTTGTTACACAATGTGTAACAGAAATTATATTACTTTCCCCTCCAACATAATCATGAAGTTGCTTTAGTTGAGTATCTGTATGCTTCATATTTCTCCCCCTAAGATAATTATAGTTCAAAAACATCTTAATCTAGTATATACCAGTTGGTATATACTAATTATATACGTTTTCCTGAAGCTGTACAACTATTTTTTTTGTAAATATTGTAATTATTTAGTATACTATATAATGTAAATTAAGGTAGTAGAGAGGTGAATAGAAATATGAACAAGTATTTTTCTATATATACGGACTTAAAAGAACAAATAATTGATGGTGATTATCCTGTAAGAAGTTATTTGCCAAGTGAACAAACTTTAGCTGAGAATTATGATACATCAAGGGAAACGGTTAGAAAGGCACTTAGATTATTATCGGATGAGGGGTATATACAAAAAAAACCACGTAAGGGAAATATGATTATAGATGCAAAAAAATTTGTACTATCTGCATCAAATCTATCTAGCTATAAAGAATTTGCAGAATCTCAAAGCGAACTCGAAATCGAAAGCTCAACCATTGTCCTTGATTTTAATACAATTCCATGTCCTCAATTCTTAAAGGATAGATTTGAGACAAAAAAATTACCAGAAATTCATTATATTTTAAGGCAGCGTAAAATAAATAATGAAACTATAATCCTTGATAAAGATTATTTAGTAAGAAACATAGTTCCTAATTTAACAAAAGATATAGCAGAGGATTCTCTATATGATTATATAGAAAAAAAATTACGCTTAAATTTAAGCTATGCTCGAAAAGAAATTACTGTTGAACCTGTAACTAAAGAGGACAAACAGTATATGGATTTAAATGGTGATACTCATGTTGTAGTTATACGAAGCGAAGTATACCTTGAAGATACACGATTTATCCAGCATACTGAATCTCGACATAGAATTGATAAATTTAGAATTGTGGAGTTTGCCAGAAGAAGAAGTACTTAGATAAAATACAAAAAATTAGGAAGTATATCAAAATAGTCAATTATTTTGATATACTTCTCATCCCTTGTATGTATATATTCCTTATTATTTCAACAGAGCTTAGTGATGAATTACATCATGGGTGTTATTTTAAGGAAGGTTTCATTCGCGCAGATGGAGACAAAAAAAATAAAAAAGGATACCTCATTAATGATAAAAGAACCATTTTGAGATACCCTCTTACAAACAACTAAATCAATACTTTTCTATCTTTCACACTCTTGATTTGCAACTGTACAAGAAGTCTTACAAGCTGATTGACAAGAAGTTTGACACTCTCCACATCCACCTTTTGCAGCACTTTGCTTTAAAGTAGCTTGAGATAAAGTTTTTACATGTTTATTTTCCATTTTCAACGCCTCCATTTCTAATTGTTTCCTATTGATTATATCACAAAACCACTTTAATATAAACTCTATTTAAAGTTGACACCCAATACGCCTCCAATACCTCCTGCTGCTGATATAAGCAATAACTTATAAATCATTCCTACTTCAAATACGAAGCTCTCTTGTGCTAAAAACACAGTCAAAAAAATACACACTATGTACAAAAGTCCAACTAAAAGCCCATACATAAGTCCCTTTTCTTGCATGTGTTTTGAAGTGTAAAAACCGCCTATAGCTGCAGAAATAGTAGTTATAAATGATGCAACCATAGTTATATTATCTCCACCAATATCTGTAAATGTCAAAAATAAGTTATACACTAATAAAACAGCCAAAGTTATTATATATGCATATCCCAAACCTTTAAAAATATAATTAGATTTTCCCATAAAAAAACCTCCTCTCAAATTAATATATATTCGAGAAAAGGCTTTTAAATTACTATTTTACTGTTCTTCTATTTCTTCTTTTCTAGATTGAACTGTACCTATAGCCCATTTTTCAAATGGAACTTTAGTTCTATTTGGTCCTAATTCTAATATTACAACATCATCTTCAACTTTAGCTACATTAGCTACTATTCCACCTATTGTAATGACTTTGTCTCCTACACCTAGGCTACTTCTCATTTCTTTTAATTGTTTGTCTTTTTTCTTTTGAGGTCTAATCATTAGGAAATAAAAGATTGCTATTACTACTATCCATAGACCTACACTCATCATTATTTGTTGCTGTGGCATTAATTTTTCACTCCTTTGTAAATTATACTCTTTTGTAAATCATAATAAATGTTTATATAACAATTTACTTTCTTTAGCTTTGAGTACTATTGAATATTATATATTAAAATGATTATAATTAATAGTGCAAAACCTATATTTCATACCCATATTTTGCAAAAAATTCATTTCTAAAATCAAGTAATCTATCTTCCATTATCGCTTGTCTTATTTGTTTCATTAAATTTAGTAAAAATTGAAGATTATGAGTAGTTATCAATCTTGCACCCAATATTTCATTTGCTTTTACAAGATGTCTTATATAAGCTCTTGAATAATTTTTGCAAGCGTAACAATCACATTCAGGGTCAAGTGGAGTAAAGTCTTCAGCATAAGTTGCATTTCTAACCACTACTTTACCTTGACTAGTCATTGCAGTTCCATTTCTAGCTATACGAGTAGGTAAAACGCAGTCAAACATATCTACTCCTCTTATAACACCTTCTACCAAATCATCTGGACTACCAACTCCCATTAAGTATCTTGGTTTGTCCTTTGGCATAAATGGAGTTGTGTGTTCTAGTACATCGTACATAAGTGGTTTTGGTTCTCCAACACTAAGTCCACCAATTGCATATCCAGGTAAATCAATACTTGTTATTTCTTTTGCTGATTGCTCTCTTAAATCTTTATACATTCCACCTTGTATTATACCAAATAAAGCTTGCTTGTCTGTATTATTATGGGCATCTTTACATCTTTTTAACCATCTTGTTGTTCTTTCTAATGAATTCTTTACATACTCTCTATCTGCTGGGTATGGTGCACATTCATCAAATGCCATCATTATGTCTGAGCCTAACGCATTTTGTATTTCCATAGCTTTTTCTGGAGTTAAAAAATGTTTTGAACCATCTAGATGTGACCTAAATTCTACGCCTTCTTCTTTTATCTTTCTTAAAGGCCCTAAGCTAAATACTTGAAATCCTCCACTATCTGTAAGTATTGGCTTATCCCAGTTCATAAACTTATGAAGTCCACCAGCTTTTTTTATAAGTTCATGTCCTGGTCTCATATATAGATGATAAGTGTTGCTAAGTATTATTTGTGAACCAATCTCTTTTAATTCTTCTGGTGTCATAGATTTTACTGTTGCTTGAGTCCCAACAGGCATAAATATTGGTGTTTCTATAATTCCATGTGGTGTGTGTAATCTTCCAATCCTTGCACCACTTTGTTTACAAGTTTTTATCAGTTCGTATCTTACTGCGTACATAAATTTCTCCTTAATAATTTTTATTTCTAGTTATTCCATAATATATATTTTTACTAATCTAAACATCTAATATATTTTCTAAATAGATTTATCTTTATCTTCTTTGCTTTGTTGTTCTTTGATTGCTTCTTCATCATGGATACTCGTTATATTAAGAGCACTCTTGTCTTTTGTTACTAAAAACTTTTTTATAGCAAATAGTCCTGCAATAGCTATAACTCCAATTAAAACATCTATCATCCCTTCATTTTTAGGAAGTAATAACATTTTTCTGGCTATAGCATATAGTAGTGCCTCAATAAATGCTCCTGGTATGTGAAGTGATAGCATTACTACAAGCTCAACACCTATCACTAAAAGTAATATTTGTGCTAGGAAATCATTAAGCTGACTGTATTGTACTGGATTTTGAAAATCAACTATATATGCTCCCCACATAAGTCTTAATACATCTATTGTACCTAAAAATACTGCTATCAGAACTACTACTGCTAATACACGTTCAAATATAAAAGCAATCTTTAATATAGGGTTATTCTTTTTTTGTTTTTGTAAACTATGCATCTATTACCTCCCTACTTTATAATCATAGCATCTCCAAAACTGAAGAATCTATATCTTTCTTTTACTGCTTCATTATATGCATTTAATACATTATCTTTTCCACAAATAGCACTTACTAACATGATTAAGGTAGACTCTGGTAGATGGAAATTAGTTATAAGTCTATCCAAAACCTTAAATTTATAACTTGGATATATAAATATGTCTGTCCAACCACTAGTTTCTTTCATCTTGCCATTTTCATCACAAGCTGATTCTATAGTCCTACAACTAGTAGTTCCAACACATACTACATTGTTCCCACTTTCTTTTGCTCTGTTTATTTTGTCAGCTGCATCTTGACTGACCATATAATATTCTGAATGCATCTTATGATTTAAAACATCATCTACTTTTACTGGCCTAAAAGTACCTAAACCAACGTGTAAAGTTATAAATGCTATATCTACACCTTTTTCTTTTATTTCATTTAATAATTCTTCTGTAAAGTGTAGACCTGCTGTAGGTGCCGCTGCTGAGCCATTATGTTTTGAATAAACAGTTTGGTATCTTTCTTTTTCCTCTAATCTAGCAGTTATATATGGAGGAAGTGGCATATTTCCAAGCTCATCTAAAATCTCCTCGAAAATTCCATCATAATGAAACTTTATAATTCTTGAACCTTCATCTGATAAATCTACAACTTCTCCAATCAATTTTCCATTTCCAAAGGAAAACTTAGTTCCTACTTTTGCTCTTTTACCTGGTTTTACTAAAGCTTGCCAAGTATCTTCTTCTGTTCTTTTTAATAATAAAAATTCAATTTTTCCACCAGTCTCAAGTTTTTCCCCTATTAATCTAGCAGGTATAACTCTAGTGTTATTTAAAACTAAACAGTCTCCTGGATTTAAATATTCTATTATGTCTCTAAATACTTTATGCTCAATTTCTCCTGTTTCTTTATCTAATACCATCAATCTTGAACTAGCTCTGTCTTCTATAGGAACTTGAGCTATAAGTTCCTGTGGTAAATCAAATTTAAAATCACTTGTTTTCAATGTCAAACTTCCTCTCTTAAAATTTCTCTAGCTACAATAATATCAAAAAAACAACTTATTTTCTACAATATTACCAGAATATATCAATAAATCCCTATTTTTAACATACAGTATATCCACAATATATAGATATTTTTCCACGATATGCACGTCTTATCCACAATATATAGATACAGTACACACATTTTCCCTTGTATTTATCCACAGTATCTACAGATATAATTACCATTTTGTGGATATATTTGAATTTTTACCCATTTTAGAAATATTTTAATTTAATGATTATTTGTTTAATTAATACCTCTTTTTGTATTTTTATCTATCACTAGGATAAGGTATTTTTAGATGTTCATAGGCTAGGGGCATGGCTACTCTACCTCTAGGTCCTCTATTTATAAACCCTAGTTGAAGCAAATATGGCTCATACACATCTTCTATTGTATTTCTATCTTCACCAATTGAAGCTGCTAACGTATCAAGACCTACCGGGCCACCCCTAAATTTTTCTATTATAGTCATAAGAAGCTTTTCATCCACAAAATCAAGACCTAAATTATCAACTCCCAAAAGTTCAAGAGCATCCTTTGCAACTTCATCAGTTATCCTTCCATCAGCTCTAACCTGTGCAAAATCTCTAACTCTTTTTAGTAATCTATTTGCTATTCTTGGAGTCCCTCTTGAACGTTTTGCAAGCTCTAAAGCTCCTTGAGATTGTATTTCTGCATCTAAAATATTTGATGACCTAAGCACTATTTTTGAAAGTTCATCAACTGTATAATAATCTAATTTACAAATAACACCAAATCTATCTCTAAGTGGATTTGTAAGCATACCAGCTCTTGTAGTAGCTCCAATAAGTGTAAACTTAGGAAGGTCAAGCCTTATACTTCTTGCAGATGGTCCTTTTCCAATTATTATATCTAAACAAAAATCTTCCATTGCTGGATACAAGACTTCTTCAACACTCCTATTGATTCTATGTATCTCATCTATAAATAAAACATCATTTTCATTCAAATTTGTAAGTATAGCTGCTAAGTCCCCTGCTCTTTCTATTGCGGGTCCTGATGTAATCCTCAAATTTACTCCCATCTCATTAGCTATTATACTCGCTAGCGTAGTTTTTCCAAGCCCTGGTGGTCCATATAAAAGTACATGGTCTAACTGCTCATTTCTTGATTTTGCTGCCTCTATAAATATACTAAGTTGCTCTTTGGATTTTTCTTGACCTAAATAATCTTCTAGTGTCTTTGGTCTTAAACTATTTTCTATATCTATATCTTCCATCTTCATGGTAGATGTTATTATCCTATTTTCATCTTCAAAATCTTGCATCTATACCCCTCCTTCCATAATTTTGGAAATCTACTTTATTTTAAATATTATTTTACATTTACAAATTAAATGCTATTTCATAGATTTACTCATTATATATGTAAGTGCTTTTTTTATAATGTCTTCTGTATTCATCCCATCTTTTTTACATTTTTGAACTGCCTCTTTTGATTCTGCTAAGGTATATCCCAAAGCTACAAGTGCATCTATAGATTCATCTTGAGATATTAAAGTAGGTTTTTGTGATAATAATGTTGGTTCAAATTCTATATTATTTTTATCCACTTTATCCTTAAGTTCTAAAACAATTCTCTCTGCTGTCTTTTTACCAACGCCTGGAGCCTTAGATAGTTTCCCAACATCTTCGCTCAAAATATAAGCTCCTAGTTGTGCTGGTGATGCAAATGATAGTATTGAAAGCCCCACCTTAGGCCCTATTTTTGACACAGATGTAAGCAATTCAAACATCTTTAATTCTTCCCTACTTGCAAAACCACAAAGACTCATATCATCTTCTCTTACTATTAGTTTAGTATATATTTTTGCAGTATTTCCTATTTGCAAATTCATTATTGTATTGGATGACACATTTATCTTATATCCTATATCATTGTTTTCAACAACTATACTGTCTATATATATCTCTTCTACTGTACCTTTTATATAACTATACATACTTCCCACCTATATTCTTTAGAGTTTTTTCAAGTTTATTTGAATGAGCATGGCAAATAGCCACAGCTAGAGCATCTGCAACATCATCTGGTTTTGGAACTTTTTTTAAACTTAAAAATGAGGTTACCATCTGTTGAACTTGTGCTTTATCTGCTCTACCATATCCAACTACACCTTGTTTTACTTGAAGTGGAGTGTATTCATATATTGGTTTACCATTATGTGCACAAGCAAGCATAGTAACTCCTCTAGCCTGTGCTACTGTTATAGCAGTTTTTACATTCTTGTTAAAGAATAGTTCTTCCATTCCAACTTCATCTATATTGTAATTCTTTACTATTGTATCAATTCCTTTATATACGAGTTCTAACCTCTTAGAGATATCCATATGCGCAGGTGTTGTTACTGCTCCATAATCTATTACTTTAAATTTACTATTTTTATATTCAATTATACCATATCCAACTATGGCTATACCTGGGTCAATCCCCAATATCATCATTTTAAAAAATTCCTCCTAAAAATAAAAGAAATACCAAAATGTATTTCTCATAAAAACTTATGTTCTAAATCATTATACCATAAATAATATTAACAAATAATAAAATGGTTTATGTTAAATATAAAATCAAATAAAAAAGTTATATCAAAGCAAACTTATCACTTCAATATAACTTTTATATTTAGTACAAATAAATTATTGTATTTTAATAGGCATTAAATATAGTTTAAATCTTAATATTAACTTGCAAAATCTTCTAATCTTGAATAGGCATCTTCCTCTGTATCCATAACTACACCTTTTTTAAGTTCATCTTGAACGGTCTTAGGAAGTGAATCTACTCTTATTTTTGTTTTTTCTACTAATGTTTTATTTCCACTATCATCGTATTTATACAATGCTATATTTCCATTATCATTTTCAATTGTATATTTACCTTTTATAGTATTGTTCATTGCTTGTACATCTTTATTATCACTGTTTTTAGATTCTACCAATATGATTTCATTTTTATCCATACTCTTTATTTTTTTAGTTGGATATTCTTGTTTAAAATATGATACTATTTCTGATTTTGTCTTATCTAATAATGACTCTGGAACTACTCCAGCCATTGTAAGTACTCTCTTATAGTTAGTTTCGTTTTCGCCTTCGCCTTGAAGCCAAACTTCGCAGTTTTTATTTAATCCAAAAGCTTCTTTTGATTCTTCACTCATATTCGCACTAGTACTTACAACTTTACCAGTTTGAACTCCATTGTTTTTTAATTTTGTTCCTATATAAACTCCACTACTTAATACAAAGACTCCTACTAGTACTAATGCAGATATTTTCCAAGGAAATAATTCTTTTTTCTTCTTTTCAAACATTGATTACGCCTCCTTTTTCTATTATTTTCTCCAAGCTGTAAGTTTTTATACAATTTAGGTAAATTTTAGAAGAAAATATATCTGTATTTCAAATTATTCTAAAAATAGATATTTTCTAAAAGGAAGTTTTCTCTTAAATGTTATATTCTTGCAATTATATGGACATAATTTATAATAAATAATAGTTTAGGAGGTAATAACTTTGGAAAGAATCAATTGTAATGTAACTAACTGCTCACATAATAACAGCCATATATGTTATGCAGATAAAATTTTTATAAATGGTGAACAAGCTCATAATGATAGACATACTTGCTGTAGTTCGTTTTTAGATGAGTCTATTTATAGTAATCTATCTAACAATGTTAACAATAGAAATTGTGAAGAATTAGTTTGTAGTGTCAAGACTTGTAAGTACAATAAAGATGGTAGCTTATGTAATCTTGATAATATATTAGTCGCTCCTGAAACTGATAGAGTAAATCTTTACACTGAAACATGTTGTTCTAGTTTTAAATGTAAATAAGTAAAATATAAATAATATAAGGGTGTCAAAGTTAATCAAAGCAATATACTGTAGAGTATCTACAGGTATTAGTTCGATTATACTTGACACCCTTATTTATTTTAAATAAAATCTCATTGCTATAGTTCTGCATATAATATTATAATTGTAATTAAATTTGATAAATTTCTATAAATTGGTATAATCAATATGTAAATTAAGTTTAAGGTGATATAGTTAATTATGAAAGAAAATATCAGATATATAGTATTATATAATGTTATATTAACTAGAAATGAGGTATTTATGAGTACATTTTATATTCAATTTCTTTATTTTGTAATTTATAGTTTTATAGGATGGTGTTGTGAGACTACATATTGTTCTGTTTTGCAAAAACAATTTGTAAATAGAGGTTTTTTAAATGGACCCTTTTGTCCTATATATGGATTTGGGGCACTAGCAATAGTAGCTACACTGACTCCTTTTGTTCATAATATTCCCTTATTATTTGTATTTAGTATAATTATAACCAGCATAATGGAGTATTTTACAAGTTTTGTATTAGAAAAACTATTTAATATGAAGTGGTGGGATTATTCCAATCACAAGTTCAACATTCATGGAAGAGTTTGCTTAGAAAATTCACTTATGTTTGGTGTATTATCATTAATTGTAATGCTGATAATACATCCTATTGTAGTTGATTTCATAGATTATATTCCTAAAAATATACTATTTATTCTTGGTATATCTATAGAAATTTATTTTGTTTTAGATTTAATAATTACAGTACACACAATTTTACAATTAAATGGTAAATTAAAACAAATCCATCTTATAATTAAGGAATTAAAAGATAAAAAAGAATACTACAAAATCATTACACAAGAAACTATTGAGAATAAGCTTGAGACTTTGGTTGAAAATAGACTTGAGACTTTAGAGGATAGATTTGAAATATTAAAAGAAAGAGAAAATTATCGTTATGCTAAAAACAGAATTGAAGAACTTAAAAACAAACTTAATACTCTACTATCTAGCCACAAATTGCTTCATAGACGTATTATTAAAGCGTTCCCTAATATAAGCTCTAATAAGCATAAAGATATTTTAAATAAAATCAAAGAAGATATTAAATCAATCAAAAAAAAATAAATAATCTAAATCATATGCCATATTGTAATATAAATATTTATAAATACAAATAAGAGGCTGTCTCAAAATAGAGATAAGCCTCTTTTTCATTGTTGAAATGATGAAATAAAAGATTTTCTTCTAACCCATTAATACTTCAACAGCTTCTCTAAGTGTGCTAACTTCTCCAACATTGCCAGGGAAAATTATATATGGCATATTAGGAAATTTACTTTCTTCTCCTGTCATCCATACTGGTATACCAGGTTTTATTTGACCCATTACAGTAGCTTTTTTTACTTTTAGTGCCTTAGTTCCAACATCACTAGATGTAATTCCACCTTTTGCTATAATAAAATTTGGTCTTACATTAAGCATACCAACTATACTAGTCACAGCATCTGAAATTTCTACAGAAACCATAAGTTGTTTATCTTTATCATTCGTATCTAAATCAAAACGCTCACGTCTAGTATACACAGCAACAGTCTTTCCATTAGTTATTTTCTCTTCTACAACTTGTATAACTCTTTTTACTTCATTTTTCAAGCCATTTTCCTGCAAAACTAAATGTTGATTAAACTCTATAAATTCTATAGGATGCTTACAATTTTTAAGTTCTTCTAGTTGCTGAGTAGTTTTATTTACATGTGAACCAACAAGTATAATACCTCCATTAGTATTATCTTTTAATACTAATTCCTCTTTAGTAAGTAATTCCTTATCACTTACCCCACCAAGTACCTTTGTTATAGCAGCAGCGCTTCTAAATATAAATTCTTTACCACTATTTACTGCACGTATAAACGCAATTGTAAATACCTTTACATCTACATAATCTATTGCATTTACAATGATTTTGTTGAAGTTCTTAGCCATTTTAAGCTTTTCTGTTATACTATCAATATTTAGACTTCTAAGTTCCTCTAATGAAACGTATATCATATCACTAGATTTATATTCTCCATTTGTTTTTTCTTCACACCATTCTCCTATATCGGAAGATTTATAGCCAAAGGATTTATCTTTTGCAAATTCAGTCATTCCCGCTGGTACAAGCATCTCTCCTTCTTTTACATAATGTACATTGTCTATGGTAAATCTTCCACCTTCTTTGAAAAATGGCATTATTATTTCACCATCAAATAGTTTCCCTGATAATTTTTCCACCTCATTTTTCAACAAATTAGTTTCAAGAGGATAATGTCCCCTCATTGTTGAATCACTTCGGCTTATAATAATAAAATCTTGATTAACTTTTTGAGAAATATCCACAATATTTTTTGAAATTTCCTTATGCACTTCTGTTGTTTGAGCAACTGTAAATCCCCTTGAGTTAGTAAGTATAAAAAACATACTATTTTCTTCATCAAAGCCTTGTTCTATGCTACTCTTATCCCAATCAGTATATACAGAAACATCATGAACTGTTTGTACTCCAGTTGGGTCATCATCTAATACAATAATCTTTCTATTTAAATTTTTAAGTTCATTTACAAGTAATTTATTTAATTTATCTTCATCTACGGTCTTAAAAGTATCAAGTATATCTATGTTAATTGAATTGACTTCTCTCACTAAAAATCCCCCTTTATGTAATTTATTATAGTATGCTTATGTTTAGTATTTATATTTTTTATAAACCTGGAAGTGGTACAATACCGTTTATAACACTAAGTAATAAAACCATTATAAATGCTGTAACACCAGCAATTGTACCTCCTATTGTCCATGAATTTAAAGTATCCTTAACTGACAAGCCACTAAATCTTGAAAGTACCCAGAATCCAGAATCGTTTGGAAGAGAGAAACCAACACCACCAGCACATATAGCAAGCCCTACTAAAACTGGTGACATACCAGTTGCTAAAATAGTAGGTCCTAAAATTGATGATGTAGTCACTAGTGCTACAGTAGCAGAACCCTGAGAAATTCTAAGCAATGCACTTAATAAGAATCCAAGTACCACAACTGATATACTAAGTCCAGACATAGTGTCAACTAAGAAGTTTCCTATTCCACTAGCATTTATAACACTACCAAATGCTCCTCCTGAGCCTGTTATTAATAATATCAATCCTGCTGAATCAGCAGCTTCAATAACAACATCTCCCATAGGCTTACTTATGTACTTCTTCAAAAATACTATTGCTACCAATATTCCAAGCAATATTGCTATATTCTTATCCCCTATAAATGCAAGTATTCCACTCATTTTAGAACCTTTTTCTAAAAACATACTAAATACGTTTGATACAAGTATAAGAAGTATTGGAAATAATAAAGAAAACATAGAAACTCCAAAACCTGGCACTTTATCAGAGTTATCATTTTCAAGTTCAATACTCTCTTTTCCTTGTTCTAAATTTTTTTCTTTATTATTTTCGTCAATTACATAAGCTGGATACTTTTCAAAACGTTTTCCATAAATCCATCCTCCTGCAAGAGCTGCTGGAAATGCAACAATTATGGAATAAAGTATAAAACTGCCTACATTTGCATTTACATTTGCTGCAACAGCTAAAGGCCCTGGTGTTGGTATTACAAGTGCATGACCTACTATTGTACCAACTCCTAATGCACACACAAAAACCATAAGAGATTTCTTGGTTACTCTTGAAACATATTTAATTATAGGCATCATTATAACAAATGCTGCATCCATAAACACTGGAATTGAAATTAAAAATCCTGCTGTAGTTATAGCTAATGCACTATTTTTTTCTCCAGTTCTAGCCAGCAATCCCTTTGCAATAGATTCTGTTGCTCTTGATTCTGAAAGTATATTTCCAAATATTATTCCAAGCCCAATTACAATACCAATACTACCTAATGTACTTCCAAATCCAGTTGATATTGTAGTTGAAATTTCATTTATAGGCATCTTAACCATAAATCCTGTAATTATAGATGTTATAAGCAAAGCCAAAAATGGATTTACTTTAAACTTAATAATCGACACAAGCAAAATTCCTATAGATATAATAAATGCTATCAAAAGTCCATATCCTGTAATCATAATCTTTTCCCCTTTATAATTTACTTTATTATCTCTTAACCTTATTTTTTCTTTTATTATGATACCGTAACTCTATTGTCTTTGTATAATATAATCTAAATCTAATTTTAATAATACATACCTACTATCCCATCAATATATTTGCCATTAGTTATTGTGTTTTTTTATTTCAACACCTGCTAATTTTTCAAAATATTGAGCTATTCCACCATGGTCATCTTCTAAATGTCCATGTACTTTTAATGTTTGCATAATTTCTAATAGCTGACTTGTCATAGGTAGTGGCACATCCAAATTGTGTGCTGTCTGCATTACATTTTTTATATCTTTTAGATTGATAGATATTTTTCCACCTGGTTTAAAATCACGATTCATAATCATTGGTATTTTTGCATCCAATATTGTACTGCCAGCTAGACCTCCTCTTATTGCCTTGTACACTTTTTCTGGGTCTGCTCCTGCTTTGGCTGCAAGTACAAATGCTTCAGATACTGCTGCTATTGTAAGATTAACTATTACTTGATTTGTAAGTTTTGTAACACTTCCACTGCCATTGTCTCCAATTAAAATAGATGAACTTCCCATTATATTAAAAAATGGCTCTACTTTTTTATATACTTCTTCTTTACCACCAGCCATAAAAGCAAGTGTTCCATCAATTGCTTTTGGTTCACCTCCACTTACTGGTGAATCTATAAATTCTAAGTTCATTTGCTTTAATTTTTCTGCACATGACATAGATTCTGTAGGAGTAACTGAACTCATATCTACAATTATACTGCCCTCTTTTAAAGAGTTTGTTAAACCATCAGCTCCAAATAATATATCTTGAACAATGGCTCCATTTGGAAGTATTGTAAATACAATTTCACACTCTTCACCTATTTCTGAAAGACTTGCATATTTTGCACCATATGATACAAGCTCATCTACAGCAGATTTATTAATATCATATACTAAAAGATTGCATCCACCTTTTATTAAATTCTTAGCCATTGGTTTTCCCATTATTCCTAATCCAATAAATCCTAACTTCATTATATATCCCTCCATATTTTCACATTTTTGAAAACGTTTTTTATGATTTAAAGTATACTACACACCAGTATACCGGTCAATATAAAATATAAAAGTATTTATTTTAACAATAAAACATTCTTTTTAGCCTTCTATAATAGAATTCAACTCTTATTACCATATTTAATACACACTATTTATGTTAAATAATACACACTATTTCCATATTATATTTAATCATACTTTATATTAATTATTTTTATCAATAATTAAGTATCATTCAACTAAACATTTATTTATATAGTCCAATATATAATTTAAATTTCAAAGGATTGACCTTAATTTTACTATGTTGTATTCTTAACATTATATAAGTTTTTGTATTTTCACATTGTTTAGGGGGTATAAAATATGGCTACATTTAAAAGATTACAAGAACAAGCATATGACTATTTAAAAGAATTAATACTATCTGGTGAAATAATAGAAAATGAAATATATTCTGAAACAAAGCTTGCGAGTGAAATAGGTATCTCAAGAACGCCTATAAGAGATGCTCTTCAAAGACTCAGCCAAGATGGTTTTATAGATATAATTCCAAGTAAGGGTTTTAAAATTCATCAAATCACAGCTAATGAAATTGTAGAGATATTTCAAATACGCTCCGCAATAGAAGGGTTTTGCACTTTTTTAATTACAAGTCAATACAAAGAGTCTAGAGCAATTGAAACTATAGATAAATTAAAGTATCTTTTAGATAAACAAAAAGACATTGTATCAAGTGATAAGAATTTAAATACATTTGCAGAATACGATACTCTATTTCACACAACAATCGTCTCATATGCTCAAAATACTGAATTTGATAAGATGTTCAACAGCTATATGTACAGAATAAAAAAATTAGCTCTTGATTCACTATCACATGAGGGAAGACTAGAAACAACATTAAAAGAACATACAGATATTTTTAATAATATATCTAACGGATGTACTGAAGATATTTATAAAACAACACTTATTCATATGGAAACTCCTAAATACATCAATTTAGAAGATTTTTGTAATAATAAATTATTTTAATAATCTATTTATATTTACTAAAATTTTATTTATCTTAAATCAATTTCTTATTTATAAAAAATACTCTATAATTATAGTGTAACTACTATTATTTTAAGGAGTGATTTTTTTGAACAAAGATACTGTAACTAATGAAACTATCGACAAAGATTATGCTATTGAAGAAGTTCGTATGGCCTGTAAACACTTTGGTGATTTATATTTTTATTTTACCAAAGTATTAGTTGAGGAATTTGGAAATGAAAAAACTGCTGAAATATTGAAAAAAGTTTTGTTTGAAAGATCAGAAGAAAGAGCTATTGCTATGAGAGAAAGAGCCAATGAAAATGGAGATGAATTGATTGCTGACAATATTGCTAGTATAACTGATGTTCCATTTTTAGGTTGGGTTCCTGAATTTGAAGAGTTACACTGTCCTTATGGAGCTTCCTGGCTTTCACGCTTTGAAGAAAATCCTTGGTTTAAGGAATTTGCATCCCTTTATTGTGATGTTACTGATACCACTGTTGCTGAGGTATTTACAGGAGATACATCACATAAAATAACAAAAAATATTCTATGGGGAGATAAAATTTGTGAGAGAATATATTTTCATGATGATAATATATCTCAAGGTAAATATACTTATGGAACCAGAAACTGCAAGTAAATAATTTAATTTTTCTATATTTTTATACTATATTTTGTACTTTTTCATATAAATATTATAACTAGTCTTTTATTTTACTTTTGTTTAACTTAAAGATAATTTACTTTTAACTTCTATGAATTATTATATAAGTAATAAAAAATTTATCTTTATAAAATTATAGTCTTTAGGTTTATAATTTACATAATATTTATGCTCTTTATAAAACTTTTTAGAAGCTTCTATTGTTATACTATAAAACTATCTTGAGAAAGGCTGATTAAATGTTTAATAAAATATATGAAAAAAAAGAATTTATAGTTTTTCAAGTTAAAAACGGTTATGTAGTTTATAATACTAGAAAGAATTTTGAAGAAGGTCATACACATTTAAAACATTTTGAAGCAGCAAAAACAGCTATTGACTTAGCTATAAACAAAAAAATTCCTCGAAGTAAAGACGGATATTATCTAACTAGTTTAATTCGCATAAGTGACGATTGTTATTACATCAATAAGTTAAGTGAGTTATTATATGTCAGAGAACAAAAAGGTAAAAAAGAAAAATACTGCAATTCTAGTTATCAGATATAACAAGATTAGTTGTCAAATATAAATATTTTAAGCTTAAAGCTAAAGAGTATCAGTAAGTTTATAAAAAAATAACTTTGCTGATACTCTTTTTAATTATAACATTAGTAATTTAAGTTATAGCTATTATATAAACATATATTTTTTTATTCAGATTCTGTATCTGCAAATTGGCTATTATAAAGCTTCTCATAAAATCCGCCTTTTTCCATTAATTCATCGTGATTACCTTGCTCTATAATACTTCCATTATTCATAACCAAAATCAAATCAGCATTACGAATTGTAGAAAGTCTATGTGCTATAACAAAACTAGTTCTACCATTCATAAGATTTCTCATTGCCTTTTGAAGCATCAATTCTAACCTAGTATCAACAGAGCTAGTAGCCTCATCTAATATCAATATCGAAGGGTCTGATATAAAGGCTCTAGCTATAGTTAAAAGCTGTTTTTCTCCAAGCGATATATTAGATGCTTCTTCATTTAAAAACATATTATATCCATCTGGAAGTGTAGTTATAAAGTGATGTACATTTGCTACTTTTGCTGCTTGTATAATTTCTTCCTTAGTAGCTCCAAATCTACCATATTCTATATTTTCAAAAATAGTACCATTAAATAGCCATGTATCTTGAAGTACCATTCCAAACATTGAACGTAAATCTTCACGTCTCATATCTCTAATATCTACTCCATCAACTTTAATAGCTCCTCCCTTTACATCATAAAATCTCATCAATAAGTTTATTAATGTTGTTTTACCTGCTCCAGTAGGGCCAACAATAGCTACCATTTGACCACTTTTTATTTCTACATTTAAATCTTCTATTAAAGTTTCACTTTCTCCATAGCCAAAATTTACATGTTCAAATGTGACATTTCCTTGTACATTTTCTATCTTAATTGGATTTTCAACATCAGGAATTTCCTCTTCTTCATCCAAAATTTCAAATACACGCTCTATTGCTGCAAAAGAAGATTGTATTACAGTTGATAATTGTGTCATCTGTGAAAGAGGCTGATTTATTTGCCATATGTAACGTACAAATGCTTGTAAATTTCCAACTGTTATCCCTCCACTCACTGCATATATAGAGCCAACTACTGCTACTGCTGCAATTCCAAAATAAGTTACTAATGAAACCATTGGATTCATCATACTTGATATAAACTGTGCCTTAAATCCATTTTCACAAAGTTCTTGATTTACTTTTTTAAATTCTTCTATAGAGTCTTCTTCTTTTCCATATAATTTTATTTCATTAAATCCAGTATACATCTCTTGTACTTTTCCATTTAATTTTCCAAGAGCATTTTGTTGTAATGAAAATCTATTTTGTGATTTTTTTACTATGAACTTAGATACAAAATAACTAATTGGAATTATAAAAAGAGCTATAAATGCCATATATACATTAATTGTAAACATCATGGAAATTGCCAAAATTATTACTAAAATTGAGTTGATAATTTGCATAAAACTCTGCTGTAAAGCATTTGATATTGTATCTACATCATTTGATATACGGCTTAGTACATCTCCAAAACTATTGCTGTCAAAGTAACTAATAGGCAATTTTCTTATCTTATTTTCTACTTCATTTCTTAAGTCTCTCATTGTATTTTGAATAGCATTTGTAAGTAAAAAACTTGAAGCATACGTAAAAATTGCATTAGCAACATATATACATGCTAAGAGTGCCAAAATTTTTACTACATAGTTAAAATTCACAGATGCTCCTGGTATTCCTTTTGCTATACGAATTACATCTTTAGTTAATTGTGTTATTATTAATCCCTCTGTTTTAGGAGCAATTGCATTCATAGTAGCTGCTAAAATTATACATATAATAGCTATAATAAATGAAAATTTATATTGCTTTACAAATGGAAGAAGTCTACCAATTGTTTTTTTAAAACCTTTAGACTTTTTCATTATTCCAATTCCTCCTTTTTCAACTGAGATGTTGCAATTTCATAGTATATTTCACAATTTTTCAATAATTCTTTATGAGTTCCCATTCCAACAACTTTTCCTTCATTTAGTACTATAATTTTATCAGCATCAATAATTGAGCTAATTCTCTGTGCAACAATCAATACAATTGCATTTTTTGTTTCTTTTTTTAGCTTAGAACGAAGTATTGCATCAGTCTTAAAATCTAACGCAGAAAAGCTATCATCAAATATATATATTTCAGGCTTTCTTATAATAGCTCTGGCAATAGAAAGTCTTTGCTTTTGACCTCCAGATACATTAGATCCACCTTCACTAATTAATTCATCAAATTTTCTAGGTTTTTTTGATATAAACTCATATGCCTGTGCAACTTTGGCTGAATGTTCTAATTCTGATGTTCCTGCTTTATTTTTACCAAATCTAATATTATTTGCTATACTACCAGTAAAAAGCAATGCTTTCTGAGGTATAAATCCTATTTTTTTTCTTAAAGCCTTTAAGTCATATTCCCTTATATCTACTCCATTTATCTTAATGCTACCTTCTGTTACATCATAAAATCTAGGTATCAAGTTAATTAGAGTACTCTTTCCACTACCAGTACTACCTATAAAGGCAACTGTTTCACCTGTCTTTGCAGTAAACGAAATATCTTTAAGCACAGAGGCCTCTCCATCTGGATAAGTAAATGTTACATTGTCAAATTCTATAAGTCCTTTATTTTCAGTATCTTTTACTCCCTTTTTAGGATTTTTTATAAATGGCTCTTCTTCTAAAATTTCTTTTATTCTATTTGCTGAAACTTCTGCTCTTGGATACATGATAAATACCATTGAAAAAAGCATAATTGAAAACATAGCATGGAAAAGATATTCCAAAAATGCAACTAATTGTCCAACTTGAATTTCTCCAATATTTATTTTCTCACTGGAAATCCAAAACACAGCTAAAACAGCTATATTTAATAGTAAAAAGAATGCGGGTTGAGTAATTGACATAAGTTTAAACAATTTTTTAGAAACATTAGCATAATATGTATTTGTTTCTTCAAATCTTTTTGTCTCATAGTCATCATTCCCAAATGCTCTGATTACCCTTATTCCAGTTAAATTTTCTCTTGATATAAGGTTTAGTTTATCCAGTCCTTTTTGTTGTTTGGATGATATTGATTGAGAAACTTTTGCTATTATTGCTACTCCAATAATTATAAAAGGCACTGATATAGCTAATACCAAGGAAAGCTCTACACTTGTTCTAATTGTCATGATTATACTTATAATAAACATGACTGGAGTTAATAAAGCTGTTCTAAGAAGTATATTTACAAATTGTTGAATTTGAAATGCATCATTTGTAGTTCTTGTAATCATTGAAGAAATCCCAAATTTATTGTATTCAGTGTGTGAAAACTCTTGAGATTTTTTAAATATATCATTTCTTATATCTCTAGTTACTCCTGTTGATATTTTTGCAGAACAATAACCCAATAATACACTACCTACAACTCCTATAATAGAAATAACAACTATTACTATTCCCATTTGTTTTATGTAAGTTGTGTTTTGATTTGCAATACCATTATCAATTATTTTAGCTATTATTGTTGGTATACCTAATTCAACTAATGCAAAACTAAATATAGCCAGTATATTTAATCCTATTAATAACTTATAATTTTTTAAATAATTTAAAATTAATTTCATATTCTACTCCTTTCTAAATTTTTGAGACAGTGTAATTATTATGTAATAATACCAAGCTTATGAATACTTGCTTTTATAAAAAAAGGAGAAAAGAGTTAGTGCACTCTCTTCTCCAGCATATTCTTTCTAATACACCCTCCGATAAGTCGCTTATATGTTACCATATTTGACAAGTAATGTCAATTCATATATAATTTAAGTTTTTAAATACTTTATTTTATAAAATGATAACAAGCCAGCACATACTTTATACTTGTTTTTTACTATATTCTAATTTTACAAGTTGTTCTAAATTACTAACTTTTTTAAGATTTAAATTTGTTCTCTGTATTCCAGTTTTAAATAATGGAATTCCTCTACCTAATATTGTTGGCAATACATATACAAAATAATCATCAATTAGATTATCTTTTATAAATAATTCTACTATTTCACTTCCTCCAATTATCCAGATATCTTTTCCTTCTTTCTCTGCTCTAATTTGTTCAATTAGTTTTTTAGGTTCCAAATTTGTATACTTTACATTTTCAGTAACTCCACTAGTAGTCTTTGAATACACATAACATTCTTTCCCTTCATAAAACCATTCATTTGGGCTTAGTTCATTTATTATTTGTGTATATGTTGAATTTCCCATAATAACTGTACCAATTGTATCGTAAAAAGTATTATAGTCTTCTTGTTGAGAATCTGAAGCTACTTCATCTAAAAAAGCTACACTACCATCTTCTTCTGCTATATAACCATCTAAACTCATTGCAATATAAAGTACTACTTTTCTCATATTTATTACCTCCAAAATTTATAATATAAGTTTTTTATGCTAAAACAAAATTTTCACTCACTTAAAATACCCTATTAAATAAAACTCAAACAGTTTTAAGTAAAACCACAAAGTAAAACATTATTATATATACAGTTTAATAATCACATAATTTTACAGCTAATAAATATATTGAAAATTCTAATTAATCTAAATAAATATTGCTCTAAATTCATACTAGTTCTATAATATAATTAGAAGATATTTATATTATAGAACTAATCTTATCATAATATTTTATTAATATCATAAAATCAAGACCTATGATTGATTTTACTTTTATTGAAAGGTGGTAAACAACATGAAAATTTCAGAAATTGCTACACCAAGCTTTTTACTAGATTTAGACCAGTTAGAAGAAAATATAAATACAATACAACAAATTTGTACAAAGAACAACAAACAGCTTTGGCCTATGCTTAAAACGCATAAAAGCACATATATTGCAAAACTTCAAAAAGATGCAGGTGCTGCTGGATTTCTTGTTGGAACTCTTGATGAAGCTGAAGCTTTGATAAATGCTGGCTTTAAAGATATTATGTTGGCTTACCCTTACATGGGAGATGCAAATATAAACAGGGTAGTAACTATGGCTTCAAAAATAAATTTAATATGTGCTACAGATAATATAGAATGTGCAAAAGCTTACAGTAGGGCTTTTTCTCTAGCTAAAATTGAATGTAAACTACTTCTTATTGTAGATTGCGGATTACACCGTTTTGGTGTTGAACCAGAAAAAGTAGTCGAACTTGCTACTGAAATTTCAAAACTAGAAAGTATAAATATTGTTGGAATAAGCTCACATCCAGGTCAAGTATACGGTTGTAGTTCTCCAGAAGGTGTGCCAGATGTTTGTATTCAAGAAGATTCTACTATGGAGAAAGCATCTAAATTATTAACTGATAATGGCTTTAATATAGATATTGTAGCTTCTGGAAGCACTCCAACAGTTGAAACTGAGGCTGCTTCTAAAACTATCACTGCTGTAAGACCTGGAAACTATGTATATTATGATGCTATACAAATAGGTCTAGGATGTGCTACTGAAAAGATGTGTGCTCTTACTGTTGTATGTACTGTAATCTCAAAAAATAGTAATGGATATTATTTAGTTGATTGCGGAAGTAAATGTCTTGGATTAGATAAGGGTGCACATGGAAATAGTAGTATTGTTGGATATGGTAGAGTTTGTGAGCATCCAGAACTTACTATTGATTCACTTTCAGAAGAAGTTGGTAAAATTAAAGTAAATGGAGAAACTGATATAAAAATAGGTGATAGAATAAGAATTATACCTAATCACTCTTGTTCTACTGCAAACTTAACTAGTAATTTACTAGGCTTTAGAGGAGATACAATAGAAAAAGTCATTGAAGTAGATATACGCGAAAATTCAAAACATATTGTACTTTAAAAATACATTTATTTTGATATTAGCATGAAAGTATATTTAGTCTAAAATTAATGTTAATGTTGTAAAAAGAAAAATATAAATTCTAGAAATATAAATTTAAAAGAAGTTTACCAAAATAAATTTTTAGTAAACTTCTTTTTTAATTAATATACATATTAATTACTATATATTAATTGCTGTACATCAATTCTTGTATATATTAATTCTTATACACACTTTATAATTAAGTCATAATTTTATTTTTTTTACATTAGTCCCATAACAGTAAGTAAAACTCTTACTATCAACATTCCCACTACTGCATCAAATATAGGAACTGCCAACAACAACATTCTATACTTAGTACTAGCATTTGCTACAAGTACTATTCTCGCATAATGACCAACTAGAGTACCCATTAGCATACATGGCATAATTAATATAGTTGCTTGTGGTGCAGTAATTAGACCTTGTGCAAATAAGTTTGCAGCTGTTGCTGCTCCTGCTGCCTTAGCAAAGAAAGCTGCTATCAAGACTACAACTGATTCCCCAGGTAATCCAAAAATACCCATTACTGGACCAAAAATACTTCCTAAAATATCAACCAAGCCAGTTAATTGTAGAAACTGTACTATTACATATCCCATTACCATGGCTGGTAATATTTGTTCAACTCCTATGTAAAAACCTTTTTTTGCTCCTCCCATAAAAGTTTCAACAATAGTTTTCTTAACTTTATTATTTGCAATTGTATTTCCAGAAGTTTGTTGACTCATACTACGCAACCTCCTTCTTCTTTTTATTTTTCATTTTTATAATTAATCTAACTAAATTAGCTCCAAGCATCTTACAGAATATCTCTATAAGTATTATCGGACCTATTGCCAATAATGCTATTGGTAAAAGTGGAGCTTGAGTATTTATTGTATTTAATATAACTGCTGAACCAGCATATTGATAAGCTACAAATATAGTTCTTTCATCATCTGTTATTTCTCCACTTTCATATAATCCTTTTGTCATTATTGAAGCTACATCTGAACTAGTAAATGAAGATACAAACGCTATACCAGCTACTCCAGGTATGCCAAGTAATGGTTTAAGTAATGGATTAAATATCTTTGATGCAGCTTGCATTCCTCCCATAGATTCCACCACATCAATAAGTCCTACAGCAAAACATACAGTTGGTATTAGAGTAAGTGCAAATAAAAATCCATCTTTTGCACCAGTACCACCTTTTCCCATAAAGTTTATACCGTCTGAGATAGTACCAAATGAACCAGTTAAGTTAGCAAAATCTAATGCTTTTAGAAATCCTTGTCCATTCTGAAAAATTCCAGAAAATAGTATTATCAATATAAATAAAGACACATACCCTTTCCATGTTACTTTATTCTCTCTATCCGTTGTGTCCATATTAAATCCTCCTTTTATATTTCAAATTTATCCAAATTTAAAATAACTTCAGAAATTAATTTTACCCTTTCAAACATAGAATCAACTAATGCATATTCTCTCGATGTATGATTCCATTCTCCCTTTACACCAAATGAACATATTGTAGGAACTTTTCCAATAGTTAAATAACTGGCATCTGAACTTCCTCCAAGTTTTTTAGCATTTATTTCTCCAAAGCCATTTTCTTTTGACACTGTATTTACAAACTCATAAAATTTCATAACATCTTCTGTAGTTTCAAATGCCATCATTTCATTGACAATCTTAACTTCTGTAGAAGTACCCTCTATATAAGTTTCTTTACAGATTTCTTCAATTCTTTTTTTAACATTTTCTGCTTCTTCAACTTTTTCAAATCTAATATCTATTTCTATATTACAATCTTGTGGAATAGAATTTGGTACTCTTCCACCTTTAATAACACTTACAGTAACTGTAGTTCCAAGTTCAAGATTTGTTAATCTTTGTATTTTTAATATTTTATTAGCCATTTCTTCTATTGCATTTCTTCCACCTTCAAAGTCATTTCCTGCATGTGTTTCTACGCCTTTTACATGTACATTACATCCAATTCTTCCTTTTCTACCTACACATAAGCTATTATCTACTAATCCAGTTTCCATATTGAATGCACAAAGACCACCTTGTCCTTCTTTTAGCATAATTTCTCCACCTGCTGAATCCCTATGCCCTGTCTCCTCATCTCCTGAAAATACTATTTTTATTGGTCTTTCATTATATCCTATTTTATTTAAAGCCTTGATTACATATAAAGAAATTACTATTCCACCTTTCATATCCAAAACACCTGGTCCATAAGCTTTTCCATCTTCTATCTTAAATGGATTTTCTCCAAATGTACCTATTTCAAAGACAGTATCCATATGACCTGAAAAAATTATTGGTTTTCCATTTCTATTAGAACCAAGTGTACCTACTAATGTATTACCATTGTTTCCAACATCTATTAAATTACAATCTAAACCTTCTTTTTCAAATTCAGTCTTTAATTTTTCAGCTAATATATTTACACTTTCTTTGCAATTTGTATAACTCTCAGTATTAACAATATCTTTCCATAAAGAAATTATTTCTTCTCTATTTTCATCAACAAATTTAGAAATATCATTTAAATATGTGCTCATAATATCCTCCTTTATTTTATAAAAAATATAATTTTGTCTTAAAAATAAGGTTCACATTTTTAGAATTTTTAAAAGACTAGTCCTTAATTACAAAATAACATATTTTTTTCCGTCAGTCAACATTTTTTCAGTATTTTCTATATTTTCTGATTTTTCTTGCATTTATTTTTAGACGGTAAAAATAAATTGACTCTTTTTATCTACTATTATAAAATGAGGATATAAATCGGTAATTAGTTACAAGACTTTATAAATTTTAATGGAGGCTTTATGAAATATAAGATTGGTTTTTTAACAGCATCTTATTTTCTGTCAGATAATTTTAAACATGTACTTGAAGAATTAAAAGATGTTTGTGAAGTTACATTTATTGAACTTAAAGGTAAAAATTATTTTAATGATTTACTAAGAATATACAATGAACAAGTAGATAATTTTGATGCCTTTGTTTGTAGTGGTATAATACCATATAGTGAATTGACACTAAAAATAGAGAATATAAAAGTACCTATAAACTTCTTAAAACTTGATGAAAGAGACTTTTACAAATACTTATTTAAACTTTTAAACAGTCAAAAAGACATTGATTTTACAAAATCATTTATGGATTTTTTAAGAGAAGATAACAATTATTATGATATATATTCCTTGATGGATTCTAATAATTGCCCATATACAATCAAAGATTTCAATATTCCACAGCCTGTATATGATTTTAAAAAATTAAATGACAAATTATTAGAGATACACCTTGACTTATTAAAAAACAATAAAATTAACATTTCCTTTACTCGAAACTATGTCATAAGCTGCGAATTAAATAGATTGGGATATAATTGCATTTACATGGTTCCCTCTACAGAATCAATCTTAAACACATTTAAATCTGTGATAAACGAAATAACATTGAAAAATTTGGATAAAAATAAATCTGCAACTTGTATAATTACAATAAATAGCTCAGAGTATATAAATGATGACCTAATATTTAAAAATGATGAGATACAAAATCAAATATACAACACTATCTTAAATTCTTTATCAACAAATGGATTCTATGGAGTTCAAGTCAAAAAAAATGACATGAAAATAGAAATACATACTACTAAAGAAATGCTAAATAATATGACTAAGGACTATACAGAATTTTTTATTTCAGAAGACTTAAAAGAAATTAAGTATAGCTTAAATATTGGTTGGGGAATTGGCAACACAAATATTCATGCAGAACAGAACGCTCGTCAGGCAAATAGTAAATCAGCTTCTCTAGGTGGAAATTGCACATTTATAGTAAATGACACTAATAATATAATAGGACCTTTATATTCAAATAAAAATTCTAATGACCTTGAAGAAAGTTCAATAGCCAATAAAGTTGCTTCTTTCATTCCTTTATCTAATGTAAATGTATCTAAAATTATGAGTATGATTAATGATAGAAATTCAAATAATGTATCAGCGGAAATATTATCAGACTATATGAATATAACTCTTAGGAGTGCAAATAGAATCTTAAGTATCTTATATAAGGCTGGTATCGCAACTATTGTAAACACAAAGCTGGATAATCAAAGAGGTAGACCAAAGAAAATATACAAAGTTGATTTCTTATCTTTTTTAGATAATATCTAGAGATTGAAGTCTAAATTAGTAGCTTTTTTAATAAAAATAACATTTTTCCACTAATTCTCAATAAGCAAAGTTTTTGAATCTGAATATGCAAAATGCCAGAATCCTCATAAACACTATGTTTTTATCAATTCTGGCATTCTTTTTTATTCCGCTATCAGAATTTAAACCAATGATGCTAAAGTAAGCTTTTGCTTTTACCTTACTTCATCAGCATGAAAAATGTATCTTGAACGTACCTCAAACTCTTTATAGAAAGCAAGTTCATTCCTTACTCATTTTTTGAGAGTTGCTTGTTTTTTTGGTATATTTTATTCCATCCTATTAGTAATAAAATAATAAATACACAGGTATCTATAAAAAGAATAACTGTAACGTTCTTGACAATATTGTAGACAAAAAATATTGAGAATACTTCTACGGATAAAGCTACAAAACATAAAAAGTTCGTCAAATAATCTGCAATAGTGTCACTATAGAAAGCTCGTATTTGTAACCATCTACATATAAATGAGCGTAAAATAAATCTGAACACAACACAAATAATTGGATAAGCATAAATAAATTTTTTATTTACACTATTGACTACACCATTATTCCATTGCACAGGAATTTGAGCTGGCAGTTTTGGAAATGCTATGATTGCAATTAGCAAACAAGCAATGGTAATAATTCCCCATGTAACATTTCCTCCCCATATATATAAGAAACTTACAGAGTCCAGTTTTTTCTTCAACTTCCTTAATTGTCATTTTTAAACAGCACCTTTCGATTTATTGAATTACCTAATATCTTTCTTTTTTATTACTCTAAGTCTTCTTTAATGTTTTATTTCATTATTTGATTCGCCAATATTCCATTATCAATAATACCACACTTTGTAACAATCGCCTCCTTGTGTGCATCTAAAACTGCTTGATTATTATATAAAATACAGTATAAACATGGTTTACAGTCAAGTATTTTTATCATTTTTTTTATTCTATTAAAAAAAGCATCGCAAATAAATGCCATGCCTTTCTATTAATTTAGTCTTTTCATGTCTTTCTCAGTCCAAAAGTCAAATTAGCCTGTCTTATAGTAAAATTGATAAAAGATATAACAGGTGATATAAGATTTTCTATCATATTAAATAATTAATTGCCCACTTCTCACAATCCCAAATTTTATTAACTATATCATTATAAAATTCTGGCTCATGGCATACTAAAATTATACTGCCTTCATATGATATTAAAGCTTTTTTTAGTTCTTCCTTTGCTTCAGAATCTAAGTGGTTTGTTGGCTCATCTAGTATTAATATATTACTAGGATTATTTATAAGTTTACATAACCTTACTTTAGCTTGTTCTCCACCACTTAATATAGAAAGCTTACTTTCTATATGTTGATTAGTCAACCCACATCTTGATAGCATTTTTCTTATTTCATATCTTGTGTATGTTGGAAATTCATACCACACCTCATCAATAAGTTTTTTATCACTTATTTCTTTAACTTCCTGTTCAAAATATCCAACATTTTGTTCTTCTCCTACTTCAATACTTCCACTTATTGGTTTATTTATTCCAATCAAGCTTTTTAATAAGGTTGATTTTCCTATACCATTTGCACCTATTAAAGCTATCTTTTCTCCTCTTTCCATAATTAAATTTATAGGTTTACTTAGTGCTGTTTCATATCCTATAACTAATTTCTTAGCTTCAAATATCATCTTCCCAGATTTTTTGGATATTTTAAAGTCAAAGTGAGGTCTTACTTTTTCTGTTGATATACTTATTCTTTCTATTTTATCTAATTTTTTCTGTCTTGATTTTGCCATCTTACTGGTTGATGCTCTAACTTTATTTTTTGCAATATATTCTTCTAACTTTGATATTTCTCTAATCTGTTTTTCTTGAGCTATTCTTAAATTTCTCTTATTTTCTTCATACATCTTTTGGAAATTTTCATAATTGCCAATATATCTTGTCAATGTCATATTTTCAAGATGACACACCACATTTACAACACTATTCAAAAACTCCAAATCATGCGATATCAATATGAATGCATTTTCATAATTTTGAAGATATTTTCTTAACCATTCTATATGTTCTTCATCCAAATAGTTTGTAGGTTCATCTAAAAGCAATATATCTGGTTCATCTAACAATAGTTTACTTAATAATACCTTTGTCCTTTGACCTCCGCTCAATTCTGAAACATCTCTATCAAGTCCAATATGTCTAAACCCAAGACCTAAGGCAATTGAATCTATCTTTGAATCAATATTATAAAATTCATTGTTATTTAAAAAATCTTGTATATTTGCAACTTTTTCAAGAGACTTATTTATCTCATGTTCATTCATTTCTCCCATTTTACTGTATATACTATTCATTTCACTTTCCATATCAAAAAGTTCCTTAAAAGATTCTCTTAAAATATCTTTTATTGTATTCCCTTTTTCTAGTTTAGTATGTTGATCCATATATCCAACTCTTACTTTGCTACTCCATTGTATATCACCACTATCTGGAATCAGTTGACTTGTTATTATATTCATAAATGTAGACTTTCCCTCACCATTTTTTCCAACAAGACCTACATGTTCCCCTCTTAACAGTCTAAAAGATATGTCTTTAAATAATGTTCTATCTCCAAATCCATAACTGATATTATTTACATTTAAAATACTCATTGTTCTATTCCTCTTCTTAAAATTTAGAAATTCCTCAATAAAATCATATCATTTAAATAGATTATACCTCAAGTTCATAAACAAATCTGTACTAATTTTGTACGAAAAAAGAGACTTTGTTGAAAAGTCTCTTCTTAATTTTTTGTTATATAAATCTATCTTTAAAACATTAATATTCTATTTTCAATCACTTTTTTCTTCTCTTATTATTCGTCTTATACTATGCTCAGTTAAATAATAGTCCTTTGTAAGTTCTTTAACAGAAATACCTTTATTGTACTTATCAAGTATTTCTTTATTTCTTTCTTTCAAGATATTTCTTGAACCACTATTTTCTCCCCAAGCTTTTTTATTTTCAGACTTTCGTGGTATATATAAATAACTACCATCTGTATATTCTTGAATTAATTCAAGTATCTCTTCTGGCAATATATTTTGTGCTTTTTCATACTTCATAGTACTCTGCTCCCATCTACATTTTAAATTGTAAATAAAAGCAAAGACTGCACAAAAACAATTTAGCCTAAATATTATCTTGATTTATTAGGCTCTAAACAAAGTTTTATTGCAATTGCATTTTGCAGTCTTTGCTTAGAGCCAACTGAAATTATAATATCGTTACTCTCTTTCATGTTACAAACTCCCTTTCTATCTAATTTAAACTATTACATATTACTAGCTTTAGCTATTATATCTTTTGCAAATCTAACAGCTTCAGATATCTCTTGCTCATCTGGATGACTTTGAGACTCTTCATGACCTTTTAATTGCTCACGAATATGTTCATTTTCAGGATGAAGTTTTATCACTTCTTCATATTTAACCTTTAAACCTTCTGCAATCTTTCCTTGGCATATAAATGACCCAACTATTTCATTATCCTTTGAAAAGACATCTTTCACTTTGTTCATGATGCTAATTCCATAGTTTCCCTTTGTACTTGCTCCCATTGTTCCAAATAAAGCTAGCTTTTTGTTATGAATATTTTCAAAGACTAGTTTTGAATTTTTATCACAAATTCCTTTGTCCACCCAATATCCTAAGAATATTATATCATATTTTTCATAGTCAACATTATTATCAATTACTTCACTGATATTTTTAATTTCTTTTTCGCCTTGAATTGCATCATATATAGATTGAGCAATTTTTTTAGTATTTCCAGTTAAACTTGAATATAAAATTAAACTTTTCATGATATATCCTCCTATATATTAAGTATTTATCTAAAATTTCTTAATACCATTAAATTTTTAATCACTATAAGATTTTATTAATCTAATATACAACCAAATTGAGAATGTGTCTGCAATGCATCTACACATTTTTTATTGCAGTAGCAACACTTCTTAATATCATCTACTCTTCCTTCTCTTACTTTCTGCAACCAATCACTGTCTGCCAATAGTTGTCTAGACATAGCAACCATATCTACTCTGTTATTTGATATAACATTTTCTATGAAGTCTGGACTAGATAGCTTACCAACACCACAAACTGGAAGAGTTGTGTGTTTTTTAACTTCATCAGCTAAACACAAAAAGCATCCTTCATCTTTAAAATAAGGATGATTATTGACTGGTATGGTGTCTTCTAGTTTGGAATGATTTGCTAATGTTACATGAAAACTATTTACACCAAGTGATTCAAATTTTTTTACAAAATGCTCCACTTCAGAAAATAAAACTCCTGCATTACCATAATGAGGATTTTCTTGTCTAACTGCAAGCTTATAATCTATTGGAATATCCTTCATGTCATTACGAATACTACTAATTATTTCACTTGCAAATCTACTTCTATTATCATAGCTTCCACCATATTCATCAGTTCTATTATTGTATATACTGGATGAAAAGCTTCCTATAAGTCTATCTCCATGAATTTGAATCATATCAAATCCTGCTTTTTTTGCATTTAATGTTGTTACCCTAAACATCTCTATAATATTTTTTATTTCCTCTTTTGGCATATTTGTTACATAATCATTTACTCCATCATCCATAATTTTTTTTATTTCATCATGTGAAGTAATTCCCAATTTCATGGTATTTCTGATTAAATTCATGTCATAATCTGAACAAAATATTTGTGCTGAAACTTTCGCCCCTGAATCATGTATTGCATCTACAATTTTTTTGTACTCTCTAATTCCATCTTCATTTGATAAGCTTAGAGCCATTTTATGAAAACTAGGTCTAACAGATACATCTCCTATCGTAATCAAAGCTACACCTGATTTAGCAATTTTACAAAACTTGTCAATTCGTTCTTCCAAATTAAGACCCATACTTGTAGGTGCAAAAGATACTCTATTTTTTAATTCTAAATTTCCGATTTTAATTGACTTTAATAAGTTGCAATACATCCTATTCTTCCTCCACTGTTGCCTTTATATCTTTTACTGTATGTAATTTTTTTACTAGGTCTTTGTATCCTTCATCCAAAAACTCTTTTTTTATATTACTATCCCATTTTGAAAATATGTTTTTTATATCTCCTAGTACTTCTTCACCCTTATCTGTTACTCTCAATTGAAAAGCTCTACTATCATTAGGATTTTGAATCTTTTCTATGTAACCATCTTGTTCTAATCTAGATATAGTTCTTGTAGTATGAGCTTTATCCACCTCGAATTCTGTAGAGACATCATTCAAAGAACAATTCCTATTCTTGTTGATATAAATTAAATAAAAATATAAACCATTCGTAAGCTTATATGGCTTTAGACATTTTTCACAATAAAGTTTAAAGTTCCTTTGAAGATAACAAATAATATACGACAAACTCTCATGCTGTAACTTTTTAAAATCCATTCTTAATTTCCCCTCTATAATTCTAATGCAATATATTTGACTATATCAACTATATTATATTAAATCCTTGATACAGTCAAGAATATTTTGCCTTATAACTGTATAATTTTATACTCCCTTATAAAATTATCATAAAATATAATTGTGGTTTAGTTAGAATTTGTAATTTTTTATATACATCATACATAAATATATTTTATATAAAAGTTTATATTTTCAAACAAGAAATTTTTCGAAAATTGTCTAAATTCAGTAAAAATATGGTAATATATACATAAGCAATATAAATCTATAAAAGGGAGTGTTACATATGATATCTAATAAAATGCAAATTTTAGTTGCAAACAGCTCTGTTATAAGAGCCATGTTTGAAGAGGGAAAAAAACTATCCGATATGTACGGAGAAGAAAATGTTTTTGATTTTAGTATAGGAAATCCAAGTGTTGAGCCTCCAGAAACTATTAAAGCAGTTATAAGCGATATTTTAAATGAAGAATCTCCAAATCTAGTTCATGGATATATGAACAACTCAGGATACGAAGATGTAAGAGATGCTATTGCCAAGCACATAAATAAGAAAGATGGATTAAACCTTACAAGAGATAACTTAATTATGACTTGTGGTGCTGCTGGTGGTCTAAATATTATTTTGAAAACTCTTTTAAATCCTGATGATGAAGTTATTGCTTTTGCACCATATTTTGGTGAGTATAAAAATTATACAGAAAACTATGATGGAAAGTTAATAGAAGTCCCTACAAATATAGAAACTTTTGAACCAGATTTAGATGCTCTAAAAAATGCTATTACTCCAAAGACAAGAGCTCTAATAATAAACACTCCAAACAATCCTACTGGTGTTATTTATTCTGAAGAATTGCTAAAAAATCTTGGAGAGTTACTAGACACAAAACAAAAAGAATTTAATACAAATATATATTTAATTTCTGATGAACCATATAGAGAAATAATTTATGATGGTGCTAAAGTTCCTTGTATATTAAAATACTATAAAAATTCATTTATAGGATACTCTTATAGTAAATCATTGTCTCTACCTGGTGAACGTATAGGATATATTGTGGCTAATGGAGAAATGGATGATTTTGATGATGTTATGTCTTCATTAAATGTTGCAAATAGAATACTTGGATTTGTAAATGCTCCTTCTCTTTTTCAAAGAGTTATTGCAAGAAGCTTAGATGCAGAAGTTGATGTAAATATTTACAAGAAGAACTTTGACCTTTTATATAATAGCTTAATAGAAATGGGATTTTCTTGTGTTAAACCTAGTGGTACATTCTATTTATTCCCAAAAGCTCCAATTGAAGATGATAAAAAATTCTGTGCTGATGCTAAACAATTTAATTTACTATTAGTTCCAGGCTCTTCTTTTGGTTGCCCAGGACACTTTAGAGTATCATATTGTGTATCTTATGATAAGGTTAAGAGTTCCCTACCAGCATTTGAAAAATTAGCTAAATTGTACAATTTAAAATAATTAAATAAATATAATTACAAATAATTAGCTACCTTAGTGTAGAATTTTATATTCTATATTAAGGTAGCTTATAATTTTATATCTTATGTTTATATACCATTTTATACCAATGTACTTGAATATTGTAGTTTATAGTACTAATATAAATTACAAGGAGGTGTTTGATTTGAAAAAAGGTTATGTTTATATAATACTAACTACCATATTTTTTAGTTCAATGGAAATTAGTCTAAAAACTGTTACTAATGACTTTAATCCCATACAAATAACTTTATCAAGATTTTTTGTTGGTGGATTAGTCTTACTACCTTTTGCTATAAAAAGATTAAAATCCCTTAGTATTTCTATTACAAAATCAGATTTAAAATACTTTGCTTTTTTAGGTTTTATGTGTGTTGTAGTAAGTATGTCATTGTACCAGTTAGCTGTACTAAACACAAAAGCATCTGTAGTTGCTGTCTTATTTAGTTGTAATCCAGTATTTGTGATGCTTCTAGCTTATTTAATTCTAAAGGAAAAAATCTATAGGCACAATATAATTTCACTTATATTAGAAGTACTTGGAATTATAATTATTATAAATCCACTGCATACAAGATTAACTTTTAGTGGTATATTCTTAACACTATCTTCTGCCATTATTTTTTCAATGTACACTGTTTTTGGTAAAAGAAAAACATTAAAATTTGGTGGAATAGTTGTGACTTGTTTCAGTTTTATATTAGGTAGTTTAGAAATGCTTGTATTAGTTCTACTTACTAAGATTAATTTTATATCAAATATGTTAAATAAAAATGGGCTCCATGTATTTGCAAATATACCTATTTTTAGTGGTTATACCTTACACAACATACCTACTATGATTTACGTATTTGTATTTGTTACAGGTGTTGGTTATGCACTTTATTTTATGGCAATGGAAGCTACATCTACTAGCCTTACATCTTTAGTATTTTTCTTTAAGCCTGTAATATCTCCAATACTGGCATTACTAATTCTTAAAGAATTTATTCCTACTAATATGATTATAGGAATTCTATTGATAGTGATTGGTTCAATAGTTTCTATTATACCTACAATAATGACTCAAGCTCATAATAAACATATTGAGTCATTATATAAAAGTCAGCAATAAATCATCACATAAAAAATATACATAAGATTAAATTGATTAGTTTTACACACAATATAAAAGGTTGTGTCTCAAAATGAACTTTTTAGTTCATGAGGCACTCTTTTTGTATGAAATCAAATATATTTTTATCATTTCAACAATGAAAAAGAGGCTTATCTCTATTTTGAGACAGCCCCTTAATGTTTTTATATAAATTTTTTATTTTACTAAGTTTTGTAAAAAGCTATAAGTTTGTGGACAAGCTGCTTTTAATTTACTATTTGTGTCTTGATTTAAGTAGTAATATGCAAATGCTTCAGCAAAGAATTCTTCTGGATATACACCTAAATAATTTACATTTCCTAAAGAACGTCCTTCTTTAGCAAATATTTGTTTAAATTGTGCTGATTTAGAAATATCATTCAATGCAAGATGGTCTACTGCATGTGCTGTTTCATGTAATTCTAAGTTTATTGCATCATGACCTTTACCTTTGTTACTAAATCCTATTCTAAGAGCTACTGTACTTCCACCTAAACCAGGAACATCATCCCAAGTTTTACCAGTATTTTCCCATCCCTTAGGAACTACACCTTTTAAATAAGCATATTCTTTTTCATCTGTTAATTTTCCACTTAATAATTTTATTTTTAAGTTATCTTGTTTTAATACATTTAGATATTTTCCATCTATATTTGCAAGTCTATTTATCATAGCATTAGCTTCATTTTTATCGTAATTTCCACTTGGAAGAACCACTATTTGACTAAGTGTTTCTTTATTGTTTTGTAAAGTTGCACTATCTGCATGTGCACTTACTGGAACTGAACTTATTAAGAATATTGATATTATAGCGATTAATAATTTTTTACTTGTTTTCATATTATTCCCTCCTTTGAGTTAGGCCGGGAGTAATAAATTTCAAAATAAAAAAGATACCCAAGAGTATCTTTGTATATACAAAAAGAAATTTTTACTCTTTTCGGCAACTGGCTGGCATAGTTTACTTAAACTTTAGCCCCTATAGCTTTGCGTGACTAGGTTTCCCTAGTTTTGCCTCATTTAATTTTATATTTATATTATATCTTATATCCTTCTCTTTGTCTATAGTTTTCTGGATTTTTTTTCTAAAAAACGATTATTTTTTTACATAATACTCCAAAAAAAAATATCTTCTAACAATATTCGCACTTAATAATATTGTTTTAGAAGATATTTTTTAATATTACTTATATTTTTATAATGTTAGGGTCTAATTGATATTTTTCTTTCTTCTCAATATAATAAGTCCTACAATAGCTCCTAACCCCAAAAGTATTTCTACAGTAATTGTAGTACTATCCCCTGTCTTTGGTGGCACTGGTGGATTTACTACAGTATTATCTTTTCCTGTATTATTCTTTTCCTGTGGCACTGGTGGGTTTACTACCTCTGGTATTGGAACAATTTGTTTAACAGGCTTTTCTATTGCATCTTCTGATGGTGGTATTGATGGATTTACTACCTCTGGTATTGGTGGATTTACCACATTTTCTGATGGTGGTACTGGTGGATTTATTGTTGCTTCCTCTGTATCAGATGGTCTTGATGGTTTACTTGGCTTATCTGTACTTGGTGGCACTGGTGGATTTACTGTTGGTTCATCTGTATCTGGTGGTACTGGTGGATTTACTGGAATATTTTCTTGTTTTACATTTTCTATATTTCCAATATCCACAATTTTACCAATATTTTTTCTATCAATTTCCACCTTTATTTTATCCTTTAATTTTTCATATCCACTTGGAGCCATGGTCTCCACTAAATAATATGTTCCTGGATTTTTGACACTAGATTCAATTATACCATCTTCATTACTAACTAAATCCTTAACTACTACTATTCCAAATGTATTTTCCAAATTAAACTTTGCACCTTCAAGAGCACTTTTATCTGAACTGTCTACTTTTTTAGCTTCAAAAGCATACCCTTGTTTAGTAGTTTCTACTCCAGGAGGACTTGAACCATTAATCTGAGCTACATTTTGTATAGTCTCTCCTACTTTTACATCTGTAAAATCTGCATCAAATGTAACCCAACCTTGTACAGGTTCACCTTCTTTTATCTGCTTAAATTCATATTTATTTACTAATCTTATAGTATTTTTCTCATCTCCAGCTTCTTTTTTAAGTTCAAGATTATCAGAGTATTTTATATTAGATATTTTTAATACTGGATTTACTTCATCTAAAATATTTACTTGCCCTGCATCATAAACACCATAGGTTGACATGTTTATTTTATACTTAACTATTTGGTTATCATTGCCATCTAATACCTTTTTATCAACCTCTTTTTTGGCACTTATTAATCCAGAGTTCTTCTTAAAACTTATCTCGTCTCTTTTATCTACTTGACTATTATTTGCATCAAGAACAGCTCTATTTGTATAACTATCTTCAATACTAATAACTTTTAATGTATATGCTATAAAAAACTTTGATTCAACTTCTTCTTCACTAAGATTAATTGTAAATCCAGTTATAACTTTTTCTACTTGACCACTTTCATTTCTTTTTTCTTCTGTTTTATATGAAATATTATTTGCAATTTTTTCTTTACTCCAAGGAGTCCAGCCACCATTCATTGGAACTTCTACAACTCTAAAATCATGCCCAGCTTCTCCAGCAGTAGTTAATCTCATACCTTCTGGTATATTATCTGTTATAACCACATTACTTATTGGTGATTTGTCATCATTTATTGAAATTTGATAGTTGATTACTTGACCTACTTGAGTAATATTTGTTGCTCCTGAATGTCCCTTAGTCAAAAGATAATCATTTCCCCTATCAAATACACTTACAGTAGCATCATCTTCTTGCAATTTCTTACCAGCAGATTCTAATCTAGCTATATTCTTATATTTGTTACCATGTTTCGCATTTTCATCACTAATTCTAGCCTTATACTTAACAGTATACGCTTTGTCTATGTCTCCAAAATTAACTGAAATAGAATTTTCACCTTGTTCAATATTAAAATCACTTACTTCTTTTCCATTGCTTGCCACTACACTTACAGAATCTTTTATTAATGTCATTCCTTCAGGAAGCTCATCATATAAAGTAATGTCTTTTAATTCTTCCTCTTTTTCATTTACTTGTATACTATAATTTACATCTTTATTTTTAACTGGCATAAATACAGTAGTTGACTCTCTTCCTTCAACAAGCTTTTTAAGTGTTCCTTTAGCTTCTTCAATGTCTTCTTTATCGCCAGGCTTTATTTCTATATCTACATCTCCACTTCCACTTTCTATCTTTCCAGTAGTTTCAATATGAATTTTTGCACTTGTCTCTTCATCAACTTTATTCACATATGCTTCTAATCCAATTTTTCCTTGCATTACACTTTGACCATTGGGTAATTCTCTAAATGTAAGTGTATACTCTCCATTACTCTCTGTTTTATCAAAACATTCACTTGTATAATCTAAATTAACTTTATTAAACACATCTGGAACCTTAAAAGTTATTGAGTCACCTGCTTGTATCCCTTTTGATGTTGGAGTATAAGTTAATTTAAATGTAATTTTTTTCATTGACTCTGTTTCTATTGTATTATTATTAATTTTTACAACAAATCCATACTCTTCATTCTCTTCATTAAGTTCTTCTTCTAAAGTTTTAAGTAAATTTTCATCCTCTATTGGAGTTTGTTGTGGCTTCTTATTTTCTTCTTGTTTATCTCCTTCTGGAGTTTGTTCTGGCTTTTTATTTTCTTCTTGTTTATCTCCTTCTGGAGTCTGTTCTGGTTTTTTATCTTCTTCTTGTTTATCTCCTTCTGGAGCTTGTTCTGGCTTCTTATTTTCTTCTTGTTTATCTCCTTCTGGAGTCTGTTCTGGTTTCTTATTTTCTTCTTGTTTGTCTCCTCCTGGAGTCTGTTCTGGCTTCTTATTTTCTTCTTGTTTTCCATCTCCAGTTGGTGAATTATTTGAATTACTTTGGATAGACCCACTTCCTTCTAATTCTGACGCATAAGATACAGCTGGATATATTGTAGTAACTATCATACTTAAAATCATAATTAAACTGATTAATAATGCCTTCTTATTTCCTTTCCTCATATAGATTGCTCCCCTCTAATCTATTCGCACTTTTGTAAAGTTCTATAAATACATAATATAATTTAATTTCTTTTATCAAAAAACTATACAAAAAAAGCTATGAAATAAATAAAATTTATATTCATAGCCGGTTGCACCACTGACTCTGTATATCCATAAGGTGCCCAGTAATAGGATATACTTCAACGTCTCTATAATTTTTTTATAAAAATAATTAAAAATTATTATATTCAAATTAAATATAGTTATATATCTATTATATTATGTCTATATTTTATTGTCTATATTTTTTACATTTTTTCCCTTTATTTTTTAATCATCATTAAATGAAATCTTTATCTACAACAATGACACAATTATATTCAGGATTCATCTCCTTAACTAGTTTTGTTATATCTTCTTTTAAATCTTCTTCTGACATACCTTTGGAGAATTCAGAAGGATTAACTACTATATCAAATACTAAATTTTTCTTACTTCCTTTTCCAACTATCCTAAAATCATGCATAGATTTTATAAGACTATTTTTCTTAAGTATTTCTTCAAGTTCTCTTTTTGCTGATATAACTTCTTCATCATCAAGACATATAGGGTCCATATGAATTACCAAATATATATCCAACTTTTCAGATATTTCTCTCTCAGCAGTATCTATAATTTCATGAATTTCCATTATATCTATATTCGACGGAATTTCTGCATGTATAGATGCAATACATCTTCCAACTCCATAATTATGGATTATTAAATCATGTGTACCTATTATATGTTCATAAGATAATAATAATTCTAAAATAGATTTGACCATTTCTTCATCTGGAGCTTCTCCAAGAAGAGGATTTATAGTATCTTTTACAAGAGAAAATCCCGCATAAAGTATTACTAATGATACTACAATACCTACATATCCATCTATGGGCAAATTAGTAAATCTCGCCAAAATAAAAGATATAACTACACAGCTTGATGTAAATACATCTCCCAAAGCATCTAATGACACTGCTTTTAATGCTGATGAATTAATTTTATTTCCCATAAATTTATTAAAACGGCTCAACCATATTTTAACCATTATAGATGCAATTAAAAGTATAAGTGGCACTAATTCAAACTTTATAGGAACTGGATTTGTTATTCTTTCTATAGACGATTTCACAAATTGAAGTCCAACCAACATAACCATAAATGCTACTATCAATGCTGATAGATATTCTATTCTACCATGTCCAAAAGGATGTTCTTTGTCAGCTGGTTTACTTGCTAGTTTAAACCCTATCATAGTTATTGCTGAAGATGCCATATCCGAAAGATTATTAAATGCATCTGCCATTATAGCTATACTTGATGTAAGCATACCTATAGATACCTTTACTATAAATAAAACTAAATTAGATATTATACCTACTATTCCTGCTACATAACCATACTTGTTTCTAACACTTGCACTTTGGACATTTTCACTATCTTTAATAAATGTTTTAACTAGGATTTTTGAAAACACGAAACTACCTCCTTGTTTCATATTTTATGCACAAGTCTAAATTTTTATATCACTATTTATGATAACACAATTTAAATATAAAATTCCTGAAATTTACTCTATCCTAGCAAAATTTTCTTAAAGATTAATCTTTTACTTATTCACGGTTGAACATTCATTCATTATTGAACATTCACTTCTATAATTTTTCTTACTTTTATTAGTAGGCATTTTAGTTGGTGCTTTAGTAGCTACTAAGGCAGATACAATCATTATTAGTACACCTATTAATTTTATAAAAGAGAATGCTTCTCCTAATATAAACCATCCTATCAAAACAGATATTACTAACTCTATAGAACTTACAACTCCTGCAACTGAAAGTTCTATACCCATTTCTATTCCACCAACATAACATATGTATGCAAGTGCTGCTGGGAAAACTCCTATTCCTATAATTAATATTAAAGTACTAATATCAGTTACATGAGATATTATTAACCATGGTTTTGCTATTGGTGTTATAAATATTGAACCAAATAGGAATCCATAAATTATTATTGTAAAGCTAGAGCATTCTTTTAGCGCTCCTTTATTTATTATAGGCATGCATGCATATGTTAATGATGCCCCCAAACCTAATAAGAATCCAAATACATTTATTTCTGCAAATTCAAATCTTCCACCTAAAACTGCAACTATAGCACCTATAAAACATAATAGTATTGATAACCTTTTCATCTTGTTGATATTTTCTTTATATACTATATTTGAAAATAATGCTACAAATAGAGGTGAAGTGTAAAGCAGGACTGCAGCTATAGATATTCCTACACTACTTATAGCTTTAAAGTAACAAACATTAAAAGCTACCTGGCATATTATTCCACTTAATATTGAAAGCCCTATCACTTTTTTACTTGTTTTAAAAACTTCTGGTTTTTTTAATACACTGTATATAGATATCACTAGAAATCCTATAAAAGCTCTTGTAAAAGTAATTTGTTCTACTGTAAGCCCTCTCGCTATTAGATTACTTGAAAATAATCCAGTTGTTGCAAACAATGATCCAGCACAACCAATTAAAATATATCCTTTTTTCATGCAAATTCCCCCTTAAACTATTTCTCTTTATATAATTTAAGCAATTATAATGCCAACATTGAAAACTCTATAATTATTATTTTCAAGCTTAACTGATAAATAAAATTTGCTTATTCTTCTAAAAAGCAATATAATCAATTCATAATTGAATTATGTAATAATTTATATAATTCATTTTTGAATCACACTATAATTTACATAATTTATTTTTGAATTATATTACATCTTATTTAATTCATTTTTGAATTATTATTGTTTATATTCTACAAGTTTTAATTCATTTCTAATTTAAATTATGCTTTTTTATAAATTTTTAATTATTTGGAGGAGGTCAAAATGAAATATCCAAAAGATTTTTTTGAAAATATTTTAGAATTTTCACACGATGAGATATCAGTTTGTGACAAAAACGGAATAACATTATACTGTAATAAATCATTTGAGAACAACTATGGGTTAACAAGAGATGAAGTTTTAGGTAAAAGTGTTATGTATATACAAGAAAAAGGTTGTTTATTTCAGACTCCAGTAACAGAAGTAATAAGAACAAAAAAAGCGGTATCATTAGAACAACAATCTAAAACTGGTATAAAATTGATAATTACTGCAACTCCTTTATTTGATGAAAATGGAGATATCGAATATATAATAGAAAATTGTAGAGATATAACAGAATTAAACAATATAAAAGACAAATTAGAAGCTTCAAAAAAGACTATTGAAATGTATAAAAATGAAGTTGAAATGTACCATAGAAGTACAATACATATATTTGATGATATTGTTTTTAAAAGTGAATCTATGAAATCTATTTTTAAAACAGTTGACCAAATATCAAATTCAAACGTGAATATATTGATTTTAGGTGAGTCTGGGACTGGAAAAACCTCTTTAGCTAGATATATTCACTCTAAAAGTGATAGGAAAGAAGGCCCTTTTATAACTATAAACTGTACTACCATATCCCCTTCACTATTGGAGTCAGAGCTTTTTGGTTATACAAAAGGTGCTTTTACAGGTGCTAATAGCAAAGGTAAAATTGGACTTGTAGAATTGGCAGATGGCGGTACTTTGTTTTTAGATGAAATTGGTGATATTCCTCCTGGTCTTCAGGCTAAATTCCTCCAATTAGCTCAAGATAAAAAATTTATACAAGTTGGTGGTGTAAAAGAAAAAAAAGTTGATATTAGAATCATTTCAGCAACTAATGTGGATTTGTTTGGTCTTGTAAAAGAAAAACTGTTTAGAGAAGATTTATATTATAGGTTAAATGTTGTAAACATTAAAATCCCACCACTTAGAGAACGTATTGAGGACTTACCACTACTTATAGATACTCTATTTAAAAAGTACAATCATAAACTAAATATGAATAAGACTATCTCTAAGTCATTAATAGATAAACTTTCGCTTTATAGATTTCCAGGCAATATTAGAGAGTTAGAAAACTTGATACAGAACTTACTCATAACATCTAATAGTGAAAACATAAATTCTCTGCCTTTATCACTTGCATATATAGATTCAGATTTTGATGGAAACACATCTGAATCATTTAGTAATAAAAGTTTAGATGAATTATTATCTGAGTATGAAGGAGAAATTATAAGAAAAGTACATAGTAAAACTAAAAGTTCTTATAAACTAGCAAGCTATCTAAATATTTCTCAACCAAAAGCATATAGACTTATAAAGAAATATGTAAAATAATTTTTTCTTTTCATTAAATAAAAAGTTACTAATTATTTTTGAAAGAATTTATTATAAATGATAATATACTTCTCTCATGTTGAAAACAATTGTTTTGAATGTATATTAATACCTAAGTTAAAAAACAAAAATAGATAGTATATAATTAACTTAGTCTTGGATAGTATTCCTTACTAACTATCCAAGGCTAGTTTTTATTTAATTTATACTGTATTTTTTTAATATAAGACTCTATTTATATGACCTAATAAGTTTATTATTTTTCAACATTCTAAATGTAAATTTAACTATCTCATTAGATAATAAAATAGTCGATGCAAATAATATTACCTTTATCCACATATCAAACTCTAGTGACACTGAATTGAAGAAACTTTGGAATACTTGGGTAAATATTATTTGAATCACACCTGTCACAACTATTACTTGTAATGCTAATTTATTTTTAAATAGATTTGGTATTGTACTGTTTAATCCAAATTCTCTACAATTTAATGCATTAAAAAGAGCACTGAATGCAAATAAGGAAAATATAACAGTACCTTGTTCTTCTGGAGTTGCTCCCAATATGTTGAAAGCTGATTGTGTAAATACAATTGTAATCATAAGGATAGCATTTATAATAATATTTACAGACATAGACCTAGCTATTATTCCAGAATGTCTATTTATTGGTTTTCTTTTCAATACATAATCTCTAACAGGCTCTAATCCTAATGCTAACGCTGGAGGACCATCCATTATTATGTTTACCCATAATAATTGTATTGTGGTAAAAGGCATATCTTTACCAGTAAGTTGAGATATTATAGCAATTATAAATGCTACTATATTTACAGTAAGCTGGAACTGTATAAACCTTTGAAAGTTTTCATATATACCTCTTCCCCATTTTATTCCCTCTACTATGGTACTGAAACTGTCATCAGTCAATATTATATCAGCTGCATTTTTAGAAACTTCTGTTCCAGAAATACCCATTGCAATTCCCACATCTGCTTGACTAAGTGCAGGAGCATCATTTATACCATCACCTGTCACAGCTACGACTTCTCCACTCTTTTGAAGTGCTGAAACTATTCTCATTTTTGTATCTGGCTTGCTTCTTGCAACGATTGATATTCCCTTGATTTCTTTTCTTAATTCTTCATCTGTAAGCACATCTATATAAGTAGCTTCGACAGCTTTTTTTCCATCATTTAATAGCCCTAACTCATCTCCAATAGCAGTAGCTGTATTGATGTTATCCCCTGTAAGCATTTTTACATCTACCCCAGCACTAAAAGCTTTATCAATAGAATCTTTAACACCTTCTCTTAGTGGGTCTACTATTCCTACAAATCCGCTAAAAATTAAATTTTCTTCTTTTTCATAGCCTCTTGGATTTCCTATTAAATTCAATTCTCCTTCTGATGTTATTGCTACCTCTGTGCGAGATTTAGTCATTTTTTTGTAGGCAAACCCTAAGGTTCTCATAGATTTAATTTGTAACTTTCTAATTTCATCTAAAATACTTTTTTCTATTCTTGGAGTTATTGGAACAATATTTTTACCTTGCTGTACATAAGAACATTTCTTCAGTAATACTTCTGGAGCTCCTTTTGAAAGCAATATATCTGAGTCATCTTGACGAATTAATGTCGACATTTTCTTTTCTTCTGAGCTAAATGGTATTTGTGAGATTAAATAAGTTTGCTTTCTCATTTCAGTATAATCTTTATCATTATGGTATAAAAGTAATGCACACTCTGTTGCACTTCCTATATATTTAAATGAATTTTCTTCTTTTTCTATATCTGCTGTTGAGTTTACTATACAATTTTCTTCAAAATAGCTATTACTCTTATATTCTCCACCACTTACATATTTACCATCAATATAAGCTACTTCTACCATCATTTTATTTTGTGTCAAAGTGCCAGTCTTATCAGAACATATTACAGAAACAGAACCTATAGTTTCACAGGCTTCTTTCTTTGTTACTAATGCATTTATCTTTGCCATCTTTTGCATTGTTATGGCTAAAGTAATATTTATCATAGTTGGCAAACCTTCTGGTACTGTTGCAACTATTAAAGCAATACAAACCATATATGCATTTTTAGCAGGCTCTAATGATTGTAAAAAAGATAAAATACTGCTTGTATCTAAAATTAGCAGACCTCTTCTTTGCATTTGTATAATCATAAACATACATAATAATGTAGCTATTACACCTGATATACCTGCTATTTTAGCACCTAACTTACCTAATTTAATTTGTAACGGAGTTTGCTGTTCTTCATTTGATAAATTTTGTGCTATCTTGCCCATCTCCGTTTTATCACCAATACAAGTAACAACCATTATTCCTCTACCATATGCTACAAGAGTTCCTCCAAATACCATATTTATTTGCTTTGCAGGTATTGTATCTTGTTCAATTATTTCTGTTTTAGAATAAACTACTTCCATATCTAATATGGCATCAGCATTTTTAGCTACATCATCAGACTCTCCTGTAAGCATATCTTCTCTAAGCTTTAAATTTATAGACTGTATAAGTCTCCCATCTGCTGGTATCATATCTCCAGTTTCTATATATACAATATCTCCAGGAACTAAATTGTCTTTTGATATTTTAATTATCTTACCATTTCTAAGTGCTTTTACTTCTATGTTTTCTGTTAATTTTGATAAGGCATGAGCTGCCTTTTTGGATTTTCCTTCGGTTATTATACCTATGGAAATCCCAATAAAAATAGCCCCTAAAATCCCTAATGCATCATGAAGTTCTCCTACAAAAGAACTTATTACTGCTGCCCCCAGGAGAATTAATATCATTGGCTCTGTCAGACTTTCTCCCAACTCGTCCCAAAATGTTCGTCCTTCTTTTATCGTAAATTCATTTAATCCATATCTAAGTTTCCTTTCTTCTACCTCATTATCAGCAAGTCCAACTTCTGGATTTGTCTTTAAGTATTTTAAGACTTCTTTGGTAGGTTTATTATAATACCTCATAACTTTATCCCCCTTGTTAATTATCTATAGAGAATTATATGCTTATGATAGCTTGTATATTACTTTTCAAAAAAAATAAGGTGTTGATTAATCAACACCTTATAGTGGTTATATATTATTAGGTTTTATGTTATAGGCTTTATAGGTTATGAGCTATATAAATCAATATACTTAATCTTCAAAATATCCTTCTGGGTACAATGGGAATTTAGCTATAAGTTCCTGAGCTTCTACTTTACATTCATCTAATACTTCTTTATTATCAATATTTTCTGATACCTTATTCATTATTCCTGCTATTTGTACAACTTCTTTTTCTTTAAGACCTCTTTGAGATATTGATGTAAGACCAATACGAACACCACTAGTTACAAATGGTGATTGTGGGTCATCAGGTATAACATTTTTGTTAACTGTTATTCCTACATATTCAAGAGCCTTTTCAAATTGCTTTCCTGTCAAATTTTTACTTCTTAAATCAACCATTACTATATGATTATCAGTTCCACCACTTACTATACTAAATCCATGAGAAATAAGTTCAGCTGCCAAAGTTTTAGCATTCACTACTACTTGCTCCATTATCTTACGAAACTCATCTGTCCCTAAATACAATAGCGAAAACGTTTTTGCTGCAACTGTGTTAAGATGTATAGAACCTAATGTCCCTGGGAAAACACCTTTATCAAGCTTCTTTGCATGTTCAGCTTTACAAAGTATAATACCACTTCTTGGTCCACAGAAAGTTTTTGTTGTAGATGAAGAAACAAAATCTGCATAAGGTACAGGACTAGGTATTACTTTTGCCGCCACCAAACCTGCAACATGAGCCATATCTACCATAAAATAAGCTCCTACTTCTTTTGCAACATTTGAGATTCTTTCATAATCTATCAACCTTGGATATGAACTTGCTCCTGCAATTATAAGTTTTGGTTTACACTCTTTTGCCTTCGCTTCAAGAGCATCATAATCTATACGACCAGTATTTGAATCAACCCCATAAAATTCATATTTATAAATATCATGTAAGAAGTTTACTGTACTACCATGTGTTAAGTGTCCCCCTTGGTCAAGACGCATACTTAAAACAGTATCATTTGGTTTTAATATTGCTGAATATACACAATAATTGGCTGTGGAACCTGAGTAAGGCTGTACATTTACATGTTCTGCTCCAAATATTTCTTTTGCACGTTTTATTGCTAGAGTTTCAAGTTTATCTGCTTCTTCAGAGCCTGCCTGAAAACGAGCCCCTGGATAGCCTTCTTCTGTTTTATTTGTAAATACACATCCACTTAATTCAAGTACTTCTGTTGGTGCTGTACTTTCAGAAGCTATCATCTCAATATTATGCTCTTGTCTAACCAACTCATCAGCTACAATCTTATATAACTCTGGGTCTGAAATTTTTGTTGTTTTTAACATAATAATCCTCCTCTTAATTAAAGTATATTTTTTTTAGTTTAATCTTTATTAATAAATTTATTATAAAGGTCTATAAAATGTAAGATATTCCTCCACCAGGTCCTAATGGTATGCCAATGCCCATGAATAGTAATAATATTATTATTTCTATTAATGTAAATACTACTGAGTATGGAATCATATTCGATATGACAGTACCTATACCTATATCTTTATCATACTTTCTAGCAAAAGCTAATATTACTGGGAAATATGGGAAAAGTGGACTTATTGGATTTGTTGAAGCATCTCCAATACGATAAGCTATTTGAGTTAATGCTGGATTAAAATCTAGTAACATAAACATAGGAACAAATATAGGTGCTAGAATTGCCCATTTTGCAGAAGCACTTCCGACAAATAAATTGATAAATCCAGATAATAATATAAATCCTATTATCAATCCATAACTAGGTATGCCCGATTCTGCTAAAGCTTTTGCCCCTGTTATTGATAAAATTGTTCCTAAGTTACTAAGATTAAATAAATTAATAAACTGAGATGCTATAAATGCTAGGACTATATACCCTCCCATATCACTCATACTACTGCCCATCATAGACACTAATTCTTTGTCATTCTTTATCTTATTACTTACTTTTCCATACACTAATCCTGGAGTTAAAAATATAATAGTAATTATTGGAACTATACCTTTCATTAAAGGTGCATTACTAGATAATATAGAACCAGTTTCTGGATCTTTCATAAATGCATTTTCACCTATGCATAAGGCAACTATCACTACTACTACAACTAACAATGATAATAAAGCGTACTTTATACCCTTATTTTCAAGTTCACTCAATTTCTGTATATCCTTATCATTTGTTGAATCATTATATTTTGAAAAACGAGGAGCTATAAATTTTTCAGTTACAAATGCTCCTGCAAAAGTTAAAACTATCGCTGATATAAAAGCAAAATAAAGGTTCATTGCTGGATTACCTTGGTAAGATGGGTCCATCATTTGAGCTGCTGGTATTGTAAACCCAGCTAACAATACATCTGTAGTACTAAGCATAACATTTGCTGCAAATCCCCCTGCAACACCTGCAAAAGCTGCAAACATACCTACAAGAGGATGTCTTCCAATTCCTAAAAACACAAGTGCTGCAAGTGGTGGTAATATTATAAATCCTACATCTGCTGCTGTATGTGATAACATACCTGCAAATACAATTGCTACAGTTACAAGTTTTTGCGGAACTTTACTTATCCCCTTTTTCATTAACACTTCCATAAATCCAGATTTCTCAGCAACACCTGCTCCAAGCATTGTAACCAATACTAATCCTAATGGAGCAAATGACTGGAAGTTTGTAACTATACTACCTAAATATGATTGAATCTGCTCTTTCTCTAGTAGATTTACTACCTTTACAACTTCTTTTGTAGAAGGATGTATTTCTTCTACTCCTAAACTAGATATAACTGCTGACAATATTAAAACAATTATGCATAGTAATAAAAATATGGTTACTGGGTCTGGAAGTTTATTTCCTGCTCTCTCTACAACATTTAATGCTCTCATCAATAATCCACTATCTTTGTTTTTTTCCTGTGAATTAATTTTCCTCAAACTAATCACCCCCATAAACTTTATCTCCAGAAATGCTCTATCTTAAATTTTATTTTTTTAATTTATCCATATAATTTATAACAGACTGACATAGTACATTTGTGCCTACTAATATAGAATTTTTATCAGCTTTAAATTTAGGATTATGCCACTGATACATACAATCTTGTTCTTTGTTGCCTACTCCTAACCAGTAAAAAAATCCTGGTGCTTTTTCCATAAATATAGAAAAATCTTCTCCTCCTGTAGAAGGTATTGGATCAACTATAGCATCTTCTGAATACAAATCACACACAGACTTACAAGCTATTGTATACATCTCTTTACTGTTTATAACGGCTGGTAGATCAAATAAATAATCTAGCTTTGCAGTTGCTTGATATCCACGAGCTATCTCACAAACTATATTTTCCAAATTTTCAGATATTTTCTTTCGTACTTCATTACTAAAGCTTCTACATGTCCCTGTCATATCTACATTTTCTGAAATTACATTATTTGCAGTTCCTCCATTTATAGTACCTATTGATATAACAGCTGGTTCTAATGGACTTATGTTTCTGCTTACTATGGTTTGAATACCCATTATAATTGCACTTGATGCTACTATAGGATCTATTGTTCTATTTGGTATACCTCCATGACCTCCAAAACCATTTACTTCTATCCTAATAGTATCTACTGCTGCCATTAATCCACCTAACTTAACACCCACTTTTCCACAAGGTATATCTGGGTGATTATGAAGACCAAATATAGCATCAACTTTTGGATTTTCCATTACTCCTCGTTCAACTAGCATCTTCGCACCTTTATTGACTTCTTCTGCTGGTTGAAATATAAACTTTACATTTCCATGGAGACTATCTTTAATGTGAGACAATACATATGCACATCCTACAAGGCAAGATGTATGTATATCATGTCCACATGCATGCATTATACCATCATATTTTGATTTGTATTCAATATCAACCTCTTCATATATTGGTAAAGCATCAATATCGCCTCTTAATGCTACTGTAGGACCATCATACTTTCCTTTTAATAATCCTACTACTCCTGTCTCCATTCCCAGGTCTAATATCTCTATACCTAAACTTACTAATAAATTTTTTATAGCTTTTGTAGTCCTAAATTCTTTAAAACTTAATTCGGGGTGCATATGAATATCTGTAAAAAAATCTAAAATATCTTCTTTATACTTTTCTGAGATTAAAATAAGTTCATGCATACTAACACCTCTCCAAAATTTTATTTTTTGATTTTTTGCTAATTTAACTACAAATTATATAAGTTACTAATATTTATAAAGATAGTTTTTATAAATTTAATTTTGTTTATATATATATTTTACTATATTATTTTAATTAAATATATTATCATATTTTGCAATTTATTTAACTATTTTGACTTTTTAAATTCAGATTATATAAAAAGTTTCTTTAACTAGAAAATATTAATAAGTGGCTCTATTCCTGACTTTGTGTTGATTTCTGTCTACATGTAATTGCTTTATATACCATACAAACTAAAATTAAAAGTCCCATATAACCTGTATATGGATATAAAATATTTACTAGTTTACCAAATGGTAAAAATCCACCTATACAAGCTAAAATAGCTATTACTGTTGTTACCAATTTAAATTTAGGATGCTCATCTTCAACAATTCTATTAGTTACAGACCATAAAAGTGGAACAGCTGTTGTATAAATACCTAATATAAGTGCAACTGAGAAACATACACCTATAATAGGAGCTATATTATCCGCTAAATAAAGTGATGGTATTTCTTTCATGTACAAGTTTCCTATATCTGAAATCATAGCCAAATACATAACTATACCAGCAGTCATAAATACAACTCCACCTAATAAACCTCCCCAGAAAGCATCCTTTTTACTTTCAATAGAAGCTCCCATTCCTGTTAAAAAGACAATCATTACAATAATATTTAATGTATTATATATTACACCTGAAATGATTGGACTTTCTGATGCTTTTGTAACTTCAATATTTTTCATAGCTTCTCCAACCATAGATAAACCATCAAAATGCTTAAATAAGCTTATTAATCCAACAGCAATTGTAAATACTGCTATCACTGGTCCAATACGACCAAGTATACTTACTAATTTTTCTAGACCCATAGATACTGTAATCAAGGTAGCAACAGCCATCAACACTCTTCCAAAATAAGGATTTATACCATAATATTCAGTTAAAGTTGAGCCTGCACCTGAAATCATTACTATAAGAATCCCAAATAAAAATATTGGACTAAACCATTCGTAAAATTTTCCTAAAATCTTCCCACAATAAAAAGTGTAAATTCTTGTTGGTTCTTTAAGTTTTAATTCTCTACCTCTAGTTATAACTTCAGCACCAAGAAATGAAAATAACACCATTGATATTAACGCCCCAATCAGCCCCATATACCCTTGTGAGGCAAAAAATTGGAGTATTTCTTGACCAGTAGCAAATCCAGAACCAATTGCTGTTGCTAAATAAGCACCCGCAATACAGATAATATTTTTCACATTGACTTTGTCTGACATATTAAATTACCTCCATTATAAAGTTACCTTCTTTAACAAATATAAATTCATAGTAAATTAAATGAAAATTCTGTCTTTTCAGAATAGTATTTGACTTACTTTTTTTATTTTTATATCTTTTTATTTTTATTTATATATATTTTTTTATATAAATAGGTACAGCTTTTATAAGGTTTAATATTATTAAATATATTTAAAGCGCTTTAATTTTTATTATAATTAAAGTATACTTACTCAGACATATTCAAACAATTATCTATATTGACTTTTTATTTATCAATTTCGATTTTTAGTATTCAATTTATAAACTTTTGGAGTTACTCCTTTTTCTATCTTAAAGTTTTTATAGAAGTTATTCAGACTATTATATCCAACTATTTCTGCAATCTCATTTATACTTTTTGTAGTATTTTCAAGTAAATCAATAGATTTTTCTATTCTTATATGATTTAGATATGATATAAAAGTCGTATTCAAATTACTTTTAAAAATCCTAGATATATTAGATGGATTGGTTAAAAATAATTTAGCACAATCATTTAACTTTAAGTCATCACTATAATTTAGATTTATATATTCCAGTATTTCATTTAATAAATCATTATTAGTATATTGATATCCGATAATCTTTTCTACAGACTTAGTAAATTCTTTCATATCTAATGGTTTAAGGAGTATATCTTTCACATTTAATCTCAAAGCTTTTTGAGCATATTCAAAATAGTCAAAAGCAGTTATTACTACAAAATTTATTTTTTTAGATAGGTAAGATGTTTTTTCTATTACTTCTAACCCATTGTATATTGGCATTTGAATATCTATAAAAACTATGTCTGGCTCTAAATCAATTATTTTCTCTACTGCTTCATCGCCGGATGTTGCTTTATCAACAATTTTTATTGGCATATCTTTCATTTCTATAAAGTGTGTTATTATTTTTAGAACAGCTTCTTCATCATCTATTATTAGTGCTCTTCTCATGAGAATTCCTCCCTTTTAGCTTAATAATATAAAAAAGCAAGATATATAAAACAACATAAAAACATCTAATATATTTCTTAATATTTATAAAACTTATTAATTTTATATAAGTTCTATACATACTCCTTATAATTTTCAATAGGAATTTTAATCATTATGTAAGTCCCCTCATTATCACTTGACTTTATATCCATATCAAAATTATTTCCATAAGCAGATGTAAATTTTGTATATATTAGAGACAAACCATGACCATTATTACTACGAATACCTGCCTTTATTTTGTCTATACTATTTTCTTCTAAGATAGTTCCATTATTATGAATTTCTATAATAGCATACTGGGAATCTACTCTAGCAATTATTTCTATTCTCTTTTTTGAATCAATATCTCTAAACCCATGTGTAAATGCATTCTCTACAATAGGTTGCATAAAGTTAAAAGGTACAGAAAGGTTATATAGCTTCCTTGGAATAAGGTACTTTACTTTAAGTTCATCTCCATAACGCAATTTCTGTAAATTCAAATAATTTTTAATATATAATATTTCAGATTCTAATTCTACAAATCGTAAATCAGACCTCATTGTATATCTAAACATTTTTGATAAATCTATTATTGCACTATACAAATCATAACTACCATCATCAAGTGCTATGCTTGCCATTGAATTTAGAGTATTAAATAAAAAATGATGATTTATTCTTAAGTTAGTAACCATATCTTGAGCTACCTTTAAATTCATTTCAAGTTGTTCTCCATAGTGATATGTTCTTGCAATAGTTTTCTCTTTTTCCTGTAAATCCTTTCTTATATCATTAAATGAACAAAAATTTATTATGTTTTTAGATATTTGTTTCAAAAGACGTTTTATACTTCTAGCAGCACCTTCTGGTATATCATATAAATTACTATGTGTTGTATCTAAATTTAAATCAGATAATAATACATATCCTCCTCTTATAACACCTATACTATTATTTTTGTATAATATAGGTATATTATATATAGTTATCCCATACTTACATACAAATTGGTTGCTACTTTTTTGATTCATACAATCACAATTTTGAGGAAATTTCATAGGATTACATTTTTCAAAACAAAATAGTGGAAAATAAGGATTTTTTAAAACTATATTCCATGAATCATCATATATAATCAATGGAATTCTAAATGGGTCTATAAATTGACCACGAATTGATTCTACAGCCGCATACAAATTTAAAGTACTTTCGCTATAATTTATTAAAGTCTTCTTCAAATAATTATTAGGATTAATATCTATAACTTCACTCTCTCCTACATCATCTACATTATTGGAAACAATAAGCTCTTTTATTAGTCTATCTCCTGTATTTATAGACTCATGTGTGCTACCAGATTCTATATAAAAAATCATACCTTGGGAAAATGGCTTCCAAACTCCATTTATAATATACAATCCCTCTCCTTCTAAAATATATATCATCTGTTCTTGCCCATAATGAACATGATTAAAATGTTTTTTACCTGGCATGGTAACTGCAATGTATATATTCATAGCTTGTTTTGGGTTATTCTCATCATAAGTATGTTTCCATTCAATATATCCCCACTCAGTATTTTGAATTTTCATAAAAAAACCCTTTCTGTTTATAGATTATTTATATTCATTTATCTTTAAATAAATTAGTAAATAAAAATGTGCACATACTCTTTCATATGATAGCTATACTATATCAATATTCATTAGTTTGTACACATTATTATATTAATTATTATTTTTTAAATTATTTATAGCTTACTTTATTATTTAAAGTATATATTTCAATTATTATTTAATAACAGAAACACCCATATATGGTCTTAAAACTTCTGGAACTATTACAGAACCATCCGCTTGTTGGTAATTTTCCAATATAGCCGCTACACTTCTTCCAATAGCCAATCCAGAACCATTTAATGTATGTGCATATTCGGCTTTAGAATTTTTATCTCTTTTAAATTTTATTCCAGCTCTTCTAGCTTGAAAATCTTCACAGTTTGAACAAGATGAAATTTCAACATATCTGTTGTAGCTTGGCATCCAAACTTCTACATCATATTTAAAAGAAGCTGTAAAACCTAAGTCACCTGTACATATTTTTACTACTCTATATGGTAAGTTTAATAATTGTAGCATAGTCTCAGCATTATTAGTTAATTTTTCTAATTCATTGTAAGATTCTTCTGGTGCTACTATTTTTACCATTTCTACTTTATTAAATTGATGTTGTCTTACCAAACCTCTTGTATCCCTTCCAGCAGAACCAGCTTCTGACCTAAAACAAGGAGTATATGCCGTATAATTTATTGGTAATTGCTCAAATTTAAGTATTTCATTAGCATGTATATTAGTTAAGGGAACTTCTGATGTTGGAATTAAAAAGTAATCTAATCCTTCTATCTTGAACATATCCTCTTCAAACTTAGGTAGTTGCCCTGTACCCAAAAAACTATTTCTATTTGCCATAAATGGTGGAATAATTTCTGTGTATCCATTTACTGTTGTATTTGTATCTAGATAAAAATTTAATAATGCCCTTTCTAATCTAGCTCCTAATCCCTTATAAAGAGTGAATCTTGAACCAGTTATTTTCCCAGCTGTTTCAAAATCAAGTATACCTAACTCAGTTCCTATTTCCCAATGAGCTTTAGATTCAAAATCAAAGCTAGTCGTCTTACCCCAAGTTCTCACTTCAACATTATCTTCATCAGTTTCCCCTTGTGGTACTTCTGGATGTGGTACATTTGGAATTCTCATTAACAAATATTCCATCTTGTCCTCTACATCTTTAAGATTTTGGTCTATAACTTTAATCTTGTCAGATAACTCTTTTAGTTTAGCTTTTTCATCTTCTACATCTTTACCTTCTTTTATAAGATTTGGTATATTTTTAGATGCAATATTTAACTCATTTTTCATAACCTCAACTTCTTGAAGAATTTTTCTTCTTTCATCATCTAACTTAACTACTTCATCAAGATTAAAGGCTTTTTCACCCCTTCTTTCCATTGCTTTCCTTATACAATCTAAGTTTTCTCTTATTCTTTTTATATCAAGCATTTTTTCCTCCTCAATACTTTAAGATTGGATGTTATCTCTTAATCTCAGTTAACTTTGATAATAGTATATTTGCTTAAGGTTAAGAAATCTTTTTCTGTCTTATCCGAACCTATTATTTTTATTTAGTTATATTTTACTCACTTTTTTACATATTGTCAAATTATATTTAATTAAATTAATATTATTTAACTTTTTATCATTAACCTTACTTTTACTTTCATTATAATTATACTAATTTTAGCAATCAATTATCTATTTTGACTTTTTCTTTATCAATCTTATATAGTTATCAATTTTTATATAAATTTTTTTACCTTATGATATAATTCTTTATATACTCTTTGTCAGATTTTAGAATAGGAGGATTTTAATTAGTAATTCAAGTATAGGCAGAAAATTGACTTTATGTAGAAAAAAATGGGCATTCTGGAGACGAAGTTGCTTATATACTTAAAGGAAGTGTTGAGCTTAGTTTGGAAGATGATATATTTGAATTAAATGAAGGTGATAGTGTAAAAATACCTTTTGGTATGAGACATAAGTGGGGAAATCCAAATGAAGTTGAAAGTAAGGTAATCTACATAGTAGTGTCCTAAAAATATAAATTTTCAAGGTAGAATTAATAAAATTATGGCAATGACCCTTTAGACCTAATAAGCTAACCATTCAGTCATATATAATATTATTAATTCTACCTATTTTATTAGATTAGATTTTATTTTTACATAATATTTTTTTACGCAATATTTTTACACAATCTCTAAAATAATATAATTCATATCTATTTTAATGAATATAATACTTCCCCTTCTACTATTGTTTGTAAAACTTTAATATCTTTTATTTTAAGAGGGTCAACTGTAAGTGGATTTTCATCTAGTATTATTAAATTAGCTAGTTTACCTTCTTTGATTGAACCCTTTTTATCTTCTTCAAAATATTGATATGCCGCATTTATAGTAACACCCTTTAAAGCTTCCAATGGGCTTATCTTTTCATTTTCACCTATCAATACTCCTTTTTTTGTAATTCTATTAACCGCACACCATATTGTTTCAAGCATATTAGGTGCTATTACAGGTGTATCTTGATGTAAAGTATAAATCAAACCTTTTTCTATAGTTGTTTTAAGAGGACTAATCTTGAATGCTCTACCTTCTCCAAGATTTTTAATATGAATATCTCCCCAGTAGTATGTGTGAGCTACAAAATATGATGGTATCATGTTTATTTTTTTCATTTCATCAACTTGGTCTTCTCTTACAGTTTGAGCATGTATCATCACAGGTCTCATATCATCTTTGATATTTTTTTCCTTTATAACTTTTTCAAATGAATTTATTAGTTGGTCTGCTGCTGCATCTCCATTACAATGAGTTAAAAGTTGCATTTTTTCTTCTACTGAAATTTTTATAAGTTTCTCTACTTCCTCATCTTTATATATAGGATACCCACAATAACCATCTTCTGAATTTTCATATGGTTTCGTTAACCATGCTGTCTTTCCTTGAGGAGAACCATCCAAAAATATCTTATATCCTCCTATTTTAAATCTATTTACATATTTCTTTACAAAATTTTTATTATCATCTTTCACAGATTTACTATTTTTTAAATCTATATATCCTACAATATCCATTTTTAGTCTATTTTGATTTGACATTAATTTTAAAAGATTAAATTGATTATCTGCCATTAATCCTTCTTGCGCTGTTGTAATACCATAACTTAAGTAAATATCTTGTACTTTTTCAATTAGATTACAAATTTCATCTAATGATGGTTGTTTTATTTTAGAGGATACTTTAAAAAATGCATTTTCCTCCAAATATCCATTTGGCTCTTTACTCCCTTTGACTCTGCCTATATGTCCTCCTTCTGGGTCTTGTGTTTCATGAGTAACACCTAATTTTTTTAATCCTAAAGTATTTGCAACTCCCATATGACCAGAAGCGTGTGAAATTAGTATTGGGTTTTCTAAAGACGCACTATCTAATAAATCTTTATCTGGATGCATATTTTCTTCTAAAAAATTGTTATCATAGGAAAACCCAATTATCCATTCACCCTTTTTTATATCCTTTGAATCTTTAAAATCTTGTATTTTCTTTACTATATCTTTAAAGCTAGTTGCATCTTCTAAAGGAACTAATCTTAGTGTAGTAGCAAAAGCTGTCAAATGACTGTGTGAATCTATAAAGGAAGGCATCAATGTTTTTCCCTGTAAATCTATGACTTCTGTTTCATCATTTTTTAAAACTAAAATTTCTTCTTTTGTTCCTATTTTTTTTATTATTTTATCTTTTATAAGAATAGCATCTCCACATATTGAATCTTCCATTGTAATGATATTTCCATTATAATAAATTTTTTCTTTCATAAAATTCTCCTTAAACTGATGTATAAACTCTATAAATTTATATAAATACTTTATATTTTTTACAGTTTTATTTCCTTTTTCATCCTGCTCTATTTTGATAAATTTATTTTATTGTTTTCTAATTAATTATTCGTATTTCATTAAGCTTATTTTTTCATATATTAATATATGAAAATCTCATTTTTAATTATTGTTCACCAAGAAATAAATACTATTCATTATAAATATGATAATTTAATAGTCATTATAATTAATATAAAGAATTATTATATGCTTATAGAAGAAGATACTTAGCATGAATTATTTTTTTGTATAATTGTAATTTGCTAAATCATGATGTATCATTTTAAATATACAGTTGCATCATTATTTACAAGATAAGATACTTTTTTCTCAAATAAAACTTGATGTAATCTGTTGAAATCAACAAATTCAAATATTTTTTAGGAGGTTTTTATGAACAAAGAAAATAAAAATGTAAGAATTGCCGTTGTTCAGGCATCACCAATTATAATGGACTTAGATAAAACTGTTGAAAAAGCATTAGAATTAATTAAAGAAGCTGGTAGAAAAGGGGCAAATATAGTAGTTTTCCCAGAAGCATTTATACCTGCATATCCAAGAGGACTTTCATTTGGATTTGTTGTTGGAAGTAGAACAATGAAAGGTAGAGAAGATTGGAAAAGATACTATGATAATTCTGTACCAGTACCTAGTGCTACAACAGATTTATTAGGAAAAGCGGCCCAAGAAGCAGGGGTATATCTATCAATGGGAATAACAGAAAGAGATGGAAACGATATAAATTGCACTCTTTATTGCACAAACTTATTTTTCTCACCAGAAGGTAAACTTATTGGTAAACATAGAAAGCTTAAACCTACAGGAACAGAAAGATGCATTTGGGGTGAAGGTGATGGAAGCACTCTTACAGTTGTTGATACTCCATATGGAAAAATGGGTTCATTAATTTGTTGGGAAAACTATATGCCATTAGCTAGAACAGCTCTTTATGCTAAAGGTGTAAAACTTTATATAGCTCCTACTGCTGATTCAAGAGAAGAGTGGCAATCAACTATGAAACATATTGCTTTAGAAGGAAGATGCTTCGTTATTGGATGCAATCAATATGTTGAAAAAAATATGTACCCAACTGACCTTAACTATTATAGAGAACTTGATGCAGAACCAGAGATTATGTGTCCAGGTGGAAGTTGTATAGTTGACCCTTTTGGAAAATATGTAGCAGGTCCTGTTTTCAATAAAGAAGAAGTATTAATAGCTGATTTAGATTTAGAACAAATAGTTCTTAGTAGACTAGATTTTGATTCAGAAGGTCACTATTCAAGACCTGATGTATTTGAATTAATTGTTCACGAATAGTCTTTTTATCCAAAAGCTTTACATAAGTTTTTTACATAAAAATTAAAATGAGATACTCTTAAATAAAATAAATTTAAGACATCTCATTTTTTATTTTATGATTTGATATTATAGTTTTACATTAAAACTTATTTAACTATATATTAAAAATCAATTATATATTCAACATTAGTTAACTTAACTATAAACCTAACCTTAACTACAAACCTAAATCAACTACTGTTCTTCCTACATGCTTTCCTTCTATTATTGAATCTATACTCTTACTCAATTCATTTAATGATACTACAGATACCATGTCATCTAAATCTTCTAGCTTCCATTCATTTGATAATAAATCCCATATTTTTAATCTTAAATTCATTGGGCATTCTACAGAATCTATACCATATAAAGTAACACCTTTTAATATAAATGGATATACTGAACTTGTAAAATCAATTCCACCTGCATTACCACATGTTGTAACTGCTCCACAATAATTAGTTGTCTTTATTGCTGTTGATAAAGTATTTCCTCCTACTGTATCTATTACTCCAGCCCATCTTGGTCTAAGTAGAGGTCTCCCTGAATTATCATCTACTTCTGATCTATGTATAACATCTTTAACTCCTAGCTTTAATAATGTTTCTTTTTGTTCTTCCAATTTTCCTGTTGAAACCACAACTGAATAGCCTAATTTAACTAATATTTTAGTTGCAATCACAGCAACTCCTCCAGTACCACCAGTAACTAGTACATCTCCCATATCTTTGTCTACAGTATTTACAAATTTATATACAGATAAAGCTGCTGTAAATCCTGCTGTACCATAATCCATTGCTTCTTTTAAAGAAAGATTATTTGGAAGTTTGACAACCCAATTAGAAGGAACTCTTATATATTCTGAAAAACCTCCAGATGTATTCATACCTAAATCATAACCTGTTACTAAAACTTCATCCCCAACTTTAAAATCATCACAACTACTAAATTCTACTACACCAGATGCATCTATTCCTGGAGTATGAGGATATTTTCTAGTGACACCCTTATTTCCATTTGCTGAAAGTGCATCCTTGTAATTTAATGAAGAATATCTTACTTTTATTAGAACATCTCCTTCTGGTAGTGCATCTATATCTCTTTCTATTATATTTCTCTTAAAACTTCCTTCTTCTTCTGTAATATATAGTGATTTAAAATTTTTACTCATAAATTTCCTCCCAATACATTTAGTTTTATGTTAAACTAATTATAGTTGAAAAATAGTTTTATGTCAAACTACTTTTTATTTCAAATCACTTCAAATAATTTAAAGATTGGAGATTAATTTATGGAAGATAAATATATCATACATTTTATAAGTAAAACAAAAGCTAATATGCTTAAATTTATTGAAAATAGACTCAATAAAAATGGTTTAAATGAATTGTTGCCTACACATGGAAATATACTCACTGCACTTTATGAAAATAATGGAATACTTACAATGAAAGAAATTGCAACTAAAATAGGAAAAGACAAATCTACTGTTACAGTATTAGTTAATAAACTTATAAACCTCGGATATATAGAAAGACAAAAGTGCGATAGTGATAAACGTATTACATATATAAAACTTACAGAAAAAGCAATGCTAATAGAGGATACATTCAATAGTATTTCATCGCAGGTTAAAGAAACAGCCTACTGTAACATTACAGAAAAGGAAAAGCAAGAATTCCTTAGAATCTTAAAAAAAATCAATAATAATTTCAAAAATGCTGACTAAATTGAGCATAATTATATCTCGTCTTGGAATAATAAATAAAAAGAATCAAATATTGTAAAAATTTATTGTTAATAGAGAGGTATAATATGAATTTAAAAGACAGTAAAACTAAAGAAAATTTATTAAGAGCTTTTGCAGGTGAAAGCCAGGCTAGAAATAGATATAATATTTCTGCATCTGTAGCAAAAAAAGAAGGATTATATATAATAGAATCTTTATTTAATTATACTGCTGACCAAGAAAAGTCACATGCAAAACAATTTTTTACTAAATTAAAAGAATTTGCTGGAGAAAATATAAGTATATCAGGAGCATATCCTGTAGATTTATATGATAAGACAGCTCAACACCTTAAAGCTGCACAACATAATGAGCTTCAAGAGTGGGATGATGTATATAAAAACTTTGGAAAAACAGCACGTGAAGAAGGTTTTGAAGCTATAGCTAAATTATTTGAAAATATAGCTGAAATAGAAAAAGTTCATGGTGATAGATTTGGTAGATATGCTACTGATTTAGAAGAAGGTACTTTATTTAGAAGAAATGAAGATATCCAATGGATATGTACAAACTGTGGACATATTCATATTGGTAAAGAAGCTCCAAAAGCTTGCCCTGTTTGTCTTCATCCACAAGGGTATTTCTTAGACTTTAAAAATTCATTATTTGAATAAATAAAAATAATCTACTGTATTTAAGCAATTTATTATATTGATACTAACCAATTTTATAAATATTAAATTATTTGAATAATAAAATGAACCATAGAGATTATTATAACTATACTCTTTCTATAATTTATAATAATTCAATATGGTTCATTTTGTAATTTCTTAGAAACTATAATCTATCTATATCTACTTATAATAAGTAATTTACAATAACCTACTATGATAACTTAATACTTATATCATTTATTTCTTTCATTAGGTCAATTTCAACAATTTTAACTACATCCTTTTCAAATTTCACTTGTTTATAATCCAAGCATCCTATTACAAATGGAACACCAAACTTTCTAAACAAATAAATTCTTCCATTTTCATTGTATATTGATTTAAAATTTTCTTCTATTATATTGACTATCAATTTTAATTCTTCAAATGTTATTGTGGATTTAACTAAAAATTTCTCTATTATGCTCAATATAAGTAATTCTTTTTTACCTATACTCTGCTCTTTTTTATACAAATTTTGAAATATTTCTTTTGTATATTTACATATAGCTTCCTTCTCAAAAATAAAGTCAATATCAAACTCTTTATTGGTATCTTTTTTTGTAAACATGTTTGCAATATCATCAAGAGATGTTTCTTCTTTCATAGATAGTATTAACTCTATTCTTTCTAGTATCTTATCTCTTGGAAAAAAAGTCTCTTGACCTGTAAAAGCTGATTTTTTTATAAACCATTCTTCTGGTATTATATTTTTTCTTTTCCATCTATATAGCTGCCCATAAGATATATTAGTTTTGCTTAATAAATCTTTCTTAGATATCAATTCTTCCATAATTTTTCTAGCCCACCTTTGTACTGTTTTTTACACTCGAATTATCTGAAACTAACAACTTATCACTGTATTCAATATTTTCAACATCACAATTGCTTACTAAAGATATGCTTTTTCCTCGTATATCTTTTATTGAAACATCTTCTAATTCAATAGTATCTCCCTCTATCAAATTGCATTTAAATTTGCCTGAAAAAATGTTAATAAATTTAATTCCAAATGTAAAAATATCTTTACTTCTACCTATTTCTATATTAGTTGCTCCTATCTCTTTACAATAAGAGCCTCCTCCTGAATAGATATATATGTTTTCTCCATTTAAAAGACCATCACATTTTATTGCTCCATGAACCTTTATATCTTCACATTCTATATTTTCTTTATTTTTCATTTCACCATAAACTTTTATATCCTGTGCATAAATACTTTCACTTACAATTAATTGACCTTTTACTGTAACATTATTACACTTTAAGTTTCCATTAATTTTCTGTTGAGCAGTTATAATCAAGTCATCTACTTCTGCATCTCCATCTATACTAAGTTGCCCATTAACTCTTACACGTTCAGCTTTAAGATTACCTTTTATAGTAGCCTTTCCATTTACTACAAAGTTTTTTATACTAATGTCTCCATCAAACTTTACATCTCCAAATACCTTTACTTCATTACATTTGATATTTCCTTTTGACCTAGCACTTCCCATAATGTTTATACTTTCATATTCCCCACTATTGATAAATCCTTCTCCAAGTATTTTTATAGATCCATTTTCCATATTATTACCTCATTCTAAATTTTATTTTAAACGTAAATATTACTTATCTTTATTTAGATTTACTTTTTCATTATTTAGATTTACTTTTCCATTTACATTCTTTATTTCAATAACTATTGAGCTTTCATCAATATCTATACTTTCACTATACTCCAAACTCTCAATATAACATCCTTTACCTATTTTAACATTTTTACCTCTTACAATTTTAACTTCACTATTTTCTAAGCTGATTTCATCTGCTTCTATAACATTTGCTAATAATCTACTTTCTGTGTATTTTTTAACTGATAGTAGACCTAGATTTCTAAGATTAGAAGATACTTTTTCAAAATCCCCACTCTTTTTTTCGGCTCTATAAAATCTTTTACAATAATCACCATGTCCCTTTTTTATATTTACACTGCTTGCACCAACTTCGTTTAAATTAGAAGTTCCATGCAAACTTATCTTAAGCTCTTCACAATTTAAAAATCCATCACAATCCAAAATTCCACTTAAGTCAACACTTTCACATTCTATGCTCTTATTGATTTTTAGACATCCTTCTCCGCTAATAATATCTGACTTTAAGTTTCCTCCAACATTGATAATTCCTCCAGATTTAACTTTACTTGATTTTATGTCTCCAGTACATTTAAGAAATCCAAATATTGTCACTTGTGATGCCAATATATTGCCTTCAATTTTACTCAATCCTGCTGTAAAAAATTCATTACATTCCGTTGTTCCAATCACTTTTGCCGAACCTGAAGAATCAAATTTATTACATTTTATATTTCCATCTATTTTTCCTGTACCTGCTATATTAACTTCATCAAAAATTCCGCCTTTACATTTTCCCATTCCATTAAAATTTAGTGAACGTAATTCTCCATCCATAATGATTTCCTTTCAATAACTTATTTTGTTCTTGAATATAATATAACAAAACATTGTTACGTTGTCAAGTATAACAATCTTGATGAATAAAACAATGCTCCTTTAAAGACAGATAAATAAAAAAAATAATAGAGAAGATATTTTATATGAACTATGAATTCTTCTTTCTTAGATTTCCAATTCAAATAAAATACTCCTCTATTATTTAACTATTTATATATTTGTCTCGTAACTCTCTAAACTTTATAATCTACCAATGAACTTCTATAATCTACATATTGATAAATTTCTCGATTACACCAGCCAGTCTATCCATATCTTTCGGATACACTTCTCCTATACTTCCTATTCTAAAGGTATCTATGTCAGTCAATTTACCTGGATAAATAACAAATCCATTTTCTTTTAAATAAGTGTAGAATTCCATAAATTCAAATTTTGCATTCTTAGGATATAGGAAAGTTGTTATTACAGGTGATTGAGCATCATCATTCACCAATGTATCAAACCCTAGAGATTTTAATCTTGAAGATATTGTAAATTGATTTTCTTTATATCTAGCATATCTTTTTTCGACAGAACCTTCTTCTTCTAGCTCTAGTAATGCTTGATAAAAAGCTCTTACAACATGTGTAGGAGAAGTAAATCTCCATTTACCATTATTATTCTCCATAGTTTCCCACTGAGCGTATACATCAAGAGATAAAGATTTAGCAATTCCCTTGCATTTAGCTAATTCGTCTCTGTTAGCTATTATAAAACCAAATCCTGGAACTCCTTGTATACATTTATTAGAACTACTCACTAGAAAATCTATATTAAAGTCTTCAACATCAATTTCAATTCCACCAAAACTACTCATTGCATCAACTATGTAAACCTTATTATATTCTTTTGCAAGTTTACCTACATCTTTTATAGGATTTAATCTACCTGTAGTAGTTTCACAATGAACCATTGATATATGTGTAATATCTTTATTTTCTTTCAATAAATTTTCCACTCTATTTAGGTCAACTGCTTCTACATCACTAAATGTACAATCAACATATTCTATATTTAAATAACTGCATATATCCTTCATTCTCTTTCCATATGCTCCATTTGCAATTACAAGAAGTTTGCCATTCTTTGGAATAGTGCTTCCTATTGTAGCTTCCACTGAGAAAGTACCACTACCTTGCATTAATACACTTGTGTATTTTTCTGTATTCTTTGTAGCTAAAGACACTAATCTTCTTCTAACATCTTGTACCAAATCATTATACTCAACATCCCATGTACACCAATCTTTTAACATAGATGCTCTTACTGATTTAGTAGTAGATAATGGTCCTGGTGTAAGTAATATATAGTCATTTTCTGGTACAAAATCTGATTTAATTGTTTCATTTTCTATTTTTACTAAAACATCTTCTAATTCTGCCATAGTTTCTATAACAAAATGTGCTCCTGCTTCTTTAAACTTCTTTGAAACTGCTTCCATCTTAATTTTTAATTCTTCTTTATCCATATTTTCTACTTCTTCTTGTGTAAGACCTAATTCACTTGAACCTTTTATTACAGCAACACTCCACATTCCTGCATTTATACCTTCTTTTACATCACTTAATGTATCTCCTACTTTTACCATGGCACTCATTGGAGATACGCCCAAAGCTTCAGCATTTTTATAACACATCCAAGGATATGGTCTTCCTTGAGATACTTCTGATGGTGTTACAAGAAAATCTGGCGAATATCCCTTTTTAGCTGCATTTGGTTCAACTATATTCATCATTTCTCTTGTATAACCTGTTGTAGAACCTATTTTTAATCCATTTTGTCTTAATCTCTCAATAGTTTCAACAACATGAGGAATTGGAGTTGTATACTCTTCTAGAGTTTCAAATAACATAGGTTCAAATTCAGCATAAAGTTTGTTTACATCTTCCTCTGTTGGAAATCCTCCAAAATTCTCTGCCCAAATATTTTTTATCCTATCCATTTCACACATTTCTCTTATATGGTCTATTTTTAATTTCCCCATAGGTTTTCTTGCTTCTTCCATTGTTACATCTATGCCTCTTCTTTTAAATATCTCTATAAATACATTGAGAGGTGCAAAACATCCATAATCTACTGTTGTTCCAGCCCAGTCAAATACTACTGCCTTTATTTTTTCTCCATATAACTTTTTCATATTTATAACCTCCATAGATTCTCAGTTAGAATTTTTGTGTTTTTAGTTGTTTTTACTTTTAAAGTATAACTTTTTCATGTTAATTATACATCATATTTAGGTTAAATGTATATTAAATTTATGTTTTTAGTTGTTTTTAATTGATTCTGCTTGTTTTCAATATCTAATATAAAAATTCCACTAAAACTCTACACAAAAAATTAAAATTTGTAATCTTCTTTCTAGGTTAAATATATGAATTTGTTAAATTTTATAAATTTATTACTTCTATTTTGCTTCTATCCATGTTATATTTGATTCATTTAATTTATCTTTCCATTCACTTGGAGGTTCTGCGTCACAAATAACAAAATCTAATTCATTCAAATCAGCTATCTTGTACATACTGACAATTCCAATCTTAGAACTATCACATAATACAAAACTTTCCTTTGAATTTCTTATATACTCTTTTGACAATAACGCTTTATTTTGTTCTATGCTACTAATTCCAAAGCTATCAATTACACCTTCACTAGATATAAATGCTTTATCTACATATAAGTTTTTCATAGCATCTATTGACATTTGACATGCTGTTCTTTGATGTTTTAAATTTACTTTACCACCAATAAATATAACCTCTCCATCAAATATGCCTTGGTTTTCATATGAAATCAACTTTGATAGCACAGGATAAGAACTAGTAATAACCTTTAGATTTTTTACAGAAACTATGTAATCCACAATTTGTAAATTAGTAGTCCCTTCATCTATTACAATTGATTCATTATCATTCACAAATTTAGCTGCATACTTAGCAATACTTTGTTTCTTTTCTAAATTAGTACTATTTCTTTTTACATGTTCTGGCTCAATTACTCCATAATTTATTTTTACAGCACCACCATAAACCTTCTTCAACTTATTTTCACTTTCTAATTCTTCCAAATACCTTCTTATTGTTTCTGATGATACTTCTAGTTTTTTTACTAATTCTTTAGTATTTACCTTTCCTTTTGCATCTAACAGTTCTAATATTTCTTTTTTTCTATCTATTGAATTTAAAGACAATTAAGTTCCCCTCCTAAATATGTATTCTACTTTTATAAAATTATAATTAACATCTACGTTCATAAAGTAATTCTAATCTATGACAAAAGATATTTCACTCAATTAAAGATAGTATATCTTACAATAGATATTACTATTAATTTATATAGCATGCAATCTTTCATTCATACTTTAAATTTTTCACTATTTTATATATTTACACAACTAAGTTATATCTCTTTACAATAAAAAAATCCATCAAATATCAATATTAGATGGACTTTATAATCTTTTATTATGTAAATTAATAATTAAACATTTAGTCATTAATTTATTTTCTTGTCTCTAAGAATTTTACTAAATTATTTACAGTAGACATATCTTTTCTTTCTAAATCAGTTGGTTGAAGTTCTATTCCAAGTCTATTTTCAATCTCAAGTAAAACTTCAATTATAGCTAATGAGTCTAAAAGCTCTGTTTCAAATAAGTTAAGGTCTAAATCATCTCTTATCTCATCAGTTCCTAATACATCTTCAAATATTTCTATAACTGTTTCCTGCATAAATTTGCCTCCTTAAAATTAAGCTAAATATCCTGAGAATATCAATAATCCAAAACATACAATATGGAATGTAATGAAAATTTGAACTCTCTCAAACCATTTTTCTTTTTTATGCTTCTTATAAAATTTAGATTTTCTCTGATATATATCAGTTAAGACAAGTGCTAAGCCTTGATACACACCATAAGCAATGTAAAACCAAGTTAGTCCATGCCAAAATCCCATTGTTATCATTGTTATCATCTGAGCTACATGAGCAGCAGTAGTTCTTTTCTTAAATCTTTTCTTTCTCATTGAAGACATAACAAATCTTGAAAAAATATAATCTCCAAACCATCTTGAAAGACTTATATGCCATCTTGTCCAAAACTCTTTCATATCTTTACTTATAAATGGTTTATCAAAGTTTATAGGTACTTGTATTCCAAATATATATCCTGTCCCTATAGCAAATAAACTGTATCCTGCAAAATCAAAGAACAGGTATAAACTATATGCATACATATAACTTAAAACATTTATAAACCTCATATCTTTAGGTATTATTGACACCCAATATGTATTTATCAAAAATGCTATAACAAATTTATAACCTACTCCCATAACAATGTTTTTTATTCCAGGCAATAAGTATTCTTCTATATACTCTTTTCTAGATATTTCCTTCTCTAAATCCTGTTCAAATCGTCTTGACCTGTCAATAGGTCCAGAACTCAGTGTTGGAAAAAATAACATAAAATAAAGCATATTTGAAATCTTAACCTCTTTTATAGCACCATCATAAATTTCAATAACCATTTGTATAGCCCTGAAATTTAAGTATGATATTCCAATAAATCCAATCAATCCAAAAGATGTAGCTGGAGATATTTTATTAATTATTATTGGAAGCATTGATGCAAACAAAAAGCCCCAATATATATATTTATTTTTAGTTTTTCTTCTTACATATTCGTATCCTTTGACTATTATTACTTCTAAAATGATAAATATCAACAAGTATTTAAATTGAACATCTATTCCTACAATCAAAAATATCATAAATAAACTTGCCAACATACCATAATACTTTATATTTTTACCCATTAAGCCCAAAATCACTGCTGGTATTGATGTTAATAATAATATGTAAAGATAAAAATAATCTCCATACTGTGAAAAAATCATTAAATTTCCTCCATAAGTTTCTTTCTGTCTATTTTACCATTGATATTTGTTGGAAACTCGGAAATTATTGCAATATTTCTTGGAATCATATACGAAGGTATATACTTTCCTAGTTCCTTTTTTATCATCATCCCATTTTTGATATTACCTAAATCATTTTTCTCATTTAACTCAACAATACCTTTTAAATAAGCAATTTTTTCATCCTTATATATTGGTAAAACTACTGCATTTTTTACATTATGAACTTTTCTCAAATTATTTTCTATATCTTCTATTTCAATCCTAAATCCATTTAACTTGATTTGAAAATCTTTTCTTCCACAATAATATATATTTCCATCTAAGAGATATCCCATATCACCAGTTTTATAAGCTCTCCATTTTACACCATCTATTTCATCATAGAAAAATACTTCATCAGTCTTCTCTTTATTATTGAAGTAACCTTTGGAAACTGATGGTCCAACTATTATAATCTCACCTTTTTCATTTTCTTTCAGCTCATTTCCATTTTCATCAAGTATTTTTATTTTACAATTTTGCATAGGATATCCAACTGGAAGACTCTTTTCATCATCTATAGCTTCTTGAGTCATGTCATTTACACTTACGCCAACAGTGGCTTCAGTTGGTCCATATCCATTGATAACTCTTGTATTTGGAAATCTACTTATAAGCTCTTTAGTAAGATTCTTTGAAAGTGCTTCTCCTATAAATATCATTGATTCAAGCTTAGGAAGCATCTTACTATTAAACTCTTTTTCTGTTACACATACACCTGCAAAAGAAGGAGTTGATACCCATACTGCAATATTAGACTCGCCAAATTGTCTGAATAGCTCTTTATAATCTGCTAGCACATCTTTTGATATTGAAAATAATGTAGCTCCATGAACAAGACCAGGGTATATTGTTGTCACTGAAAGATCAAAAGAATATGCTGCTTGATTCATTATTACTTTTTCACTTCCATCTATATTTAAATATGGGCTTATCCAATCTACAAAACTATCTAAGTTATTTGAGCTTATTTGAACTCCTTTTGGCTTTCCTGTACTACCTGATGTAAATAGTATATATGCATTTTCATCATCTTTTACCCAGTTTTCTTTATCTAATGACTTTCCTTTATATTCACTTATTATATCATTTAATTTATCCTTATCAATTATATTGATATCGCCAAAATCTTTTTCATCACTAAAGTTAAACAACACCTTTGGTTTTACTTCCTTAGTAACTTCAAAAACTCTATCTAATGGAAAGCTAATATCAAGAGGAACATACGCTCTACCTGATTTTAAAGCTCCTATCATACACGCCATTATCATATTTTCTTTATTACCATAGATTACTATAGGAGTATCTTCTTCTTTGTATACATTTTTTAGAAATACTGATATAGCATCTGAACATTCATTTAAATCTTTATAAGAAAGTTTATCTCCATTACATGTCAAAGCTATTCTATCTGTATTTGAATATTTTTTTATTCCTTCAATAATTTTCATATAAAAATTCTCCTTTAAAATCCATTATAAATAAATGGCAACTCTTTAAATGGTGTAAATGTTAAAACACCTATTGCCAATATTATAATCATAGTTAAACAAATACTAGTTACTAATTCTTTATTGCTCTTTAAATATTTTAAATAATCTCTCACAGACATCTACCCATCCTTTCGTTCCAAGATGCATTACATCTCTTAAATAATATTTTTCTGTCCCTTTGTCTTTAAGATTCATAACTTCAAAGCCTTTACTTTCTGCTATGTTCTGCGCCTTATCATAAAACTGATTTCTTTCTTTCTCAGAAATACCAGTTAAATCATAAAATTTGCCCATACTTGGAATTAATACAACAACTGGTTTAATATCTAAGTCCCTACATACATTTAATAAAAGCTTATAACTTTCAAATTCCTTAGATGTTACTAAGTTTACACCCTTATCTCTTCCTCTATATTGCTCTAGACCATCTTTAAAATGTTCATTGTAATAATACTTGTCAATGTTTAGAGGATTATTACCTACTCTCTTTTTAGCATCTTCAATAGCTTTCTTTTTCTCATGTGACCAATTTATAGGTTTTTTTCTTCCTTCTTTTTTGTGTTTATCTAGCCTAATTAATTTCTTGTAAAGTATCCCTTTTTCTTTAAGCTCTATACAGTATTTTCTCCCTTGAAAATAAGGCTCTAACAACGCCTTCTCAGCTTTTTCATACACTGTCTTAGGTTCATATAGCTTGGCATACAATGCTTCTGCCTTATATTCGTCACTACCCCATAAAAGCTTACTTGATTTTTTTACATATTCATTCTTATTTTGTTTAGATATCTTTGGATTATCTAAAAAACGATAAAATTGTATTGGTGAAAACCTAGACTGATAATGGTGACTTGTAACTCCATCTTTTTCCATAAACCATTGCATAGAAATTAACAAGACAACCTTCTTATTATCAATATTAGGATTCATACTTCCTAACACTGCAGCATCTTGTAATGTCTGAGTATAAGCTCTACCAATTGCAAACACCTTATTTTTACTCCTATCTGTATTAAAATAGTACTTTGGATGTTGTTTTGTTGAATTACTAAGTTCTGATGACCCCAAAATCATAATATCTTTTTCTCTTAAAAAATGATTATTTGCTGTAACACCTTTATCCTTTATATCACTTAAAGTATCATCCATAATTGGAAGTAGATTTTTCTCCCTCAAAAGTTCATCAGTTTTAGAATCAAGAAATTTGTCTAACCCAAATAAAAATACTACGCCTATTATAAATGGTGTAATAAAGTATATCAATTTTCTCATATTTTCTCTCCTCTAAAAATATTCAAATTTATGTTATTATTAATCATATTAGTTTTAATGTATATATTCAACTACAAAATTGTAATAAAATCTCCAAAACTTTTTTTTATTCTGTTACAAATTTGTAAAAAAAAAGAAGAAAATAACTGAAAAAGGAATCTTTTTAGTGATTTTCTTCTTTTTATAATTTGACATTTTAATACTTAATTATGTATACAATTTAACTTATTTTAAAATTAAATTTATTCAAAAGTATATCTTAGCCCCCATTGCGTTCTTATTTCATCCATTAAATTCATGACATATATAGATGATTCTAAAGTATTTGCTTTTATTTTATTTGATATACAATTGTTAACATATTCAATCTCATACTTTAAAGCTTTTTCTGTGTCACCATATTCTAGAGTTTCAACTCTTCCACTATCTGTATAAGTTATTGTAGCCTTTGATGCTCTTGGAAAATTCTGATGCAATAGTTCCAGGACCCAATATAGCCCAATTTATATTCTCCATATTTACCACCTCATATACTATATATTATTATATGCTTTTAAATAAATTACAGACTGTCAGCTGGATAAACAATCTTCCCTTGTCTTCTTATCTCATCCATAATCCCCATTACTATCTTTGAATTTTCATGTGAGTTTATATCAGACTCTATTTTGTTATTATTTATAAGAGTTGTAAACTCAATAAGTTCATGGTATATTCCTTCTATTTCTCTAGGTTTCTCTTCTTCTTTTTCCTTTAAAATAGATATATCTTCTTCAGTTCCATCTTTATATCTAATAACTACCTTTTCAAACAGATTAAGTTTTTCAATTATTATACTTCCCTTTTCTCCTTGTATCTCAGATGGTATGTAAGAATCAGCTATTTTAGAGTACTCAACTACTGCATCCATATCGTCATATTGGAATATAGCTAAACCTTCTCCATCTACTCCAGTTTGAAGTATATGAGAAAATGCTTTTACACATTTTGGAGCGCCAAATAGATTCACCATAGGGTGTATGCAGTACACTCCAATATCCATCAATGAACCATTTGACAGTTCTTTTTTAAATGCATTTTCTATAATTCCATTTTTATATTTATCATATCTTGAAGAATACTGACAATAGCTTCCAAAGAATCTTCTTATTTTACCTATCTTATGTAAATTTTCTTTAACTGCTTTAAAATTTGGAACATATGTAATTCTCATAGCTTCCATAAGCAATACATTATTGTCCCTTGCAACCTTTATCATTAATTTTACTTCTTCTAAGTTAGATGCTAATGATTTTTCACACAACACATGTTTTTTGTGTTTTAAACAGGTAATAGCTTGTTTTGAATGCATCGCGTTTGGAGAAGCTATGTATATAGCATCTATATCATCTGATTTAGCCATGGTTTCTAAATCATCAAAAAACAGACTTGCCCCATGTATCTTTCCAAATTCCTTAGCTTTTTCTAAATCTCTTGAATATACAGCAACCAGTTCAAACTCTTCAACCCTAGATGCAGCTCTTAAAAATAGTTTTGATATATTACTTGTACCAATAATACAAAATCTTATTTTACTCACCATTCAAACACTCCTTATTTTTTATAATTTATTTTAACTAAGTAATACTCTATAATAAATAATACTCTATATAAACGTTTGAAACTTATTAAAATATTAACTTCATCAAATAAAAAAGAAAGCTAACTTTAAATGATTTCAACATTTTAGCATAGCTTTCTTTTAACTACAATCTAAACTTATCTTATACTTCTAAAGTTATATTATATCTCTATTTCCTCTCAAGAATTTTATAGTAAAAATTTCATCCACAAACAATGCTATCAATAATATAGTTGCTATAATTGGCCAATAAGGCATTATTAAACTATACAAATTATCAACTACATACACTTGAAGATACCTTACTCCAATAAAAGTCAATATAGTCCAGTACATAGAAAATTTTACACATATTATCCCTCTATTATTGTACTTATAGTCTGAATAATCCCAATATACTTTATTAAAATATACCTTCATAATTATACCTGTGATATACTCTACTGTTGTTGGCACTACTAAACATAGTAAAAGCAATGCAAATATATTATTTGGGTCAATAAACCTTGAGACCTCTATTATAATAGACATTGCAATTGCATACATTGGCTTAAATGGACCATTTAAAAATCCATCTTCTTGAAAATGACCTTGAGTAAAATAACTATATAAATTTTCAATTATCCAACCTATAAAACCATACAAGAAAAAATTAAATAAAAAATATAATAGAGAACCTACACTATCCATGAATATTCCTCCTAATTGTTTATAATTATTTTTTCTCATATCCATGGATTTATTCTAAATCAAAGAAATTAAATTTAAATTCTTTGATTTAATATTTCATATTATAGGCTACAACATTCTTTAGAATCTAAACTTTTCAGGTATTCTCTAACTTCCAATAAATTTTCAAGTATCTTATGTGATTGTGCTTTAATTTGTTCATCTGGCTCTTTTAAGTCCGGTACGTTTATACATTTTATACCACCATTATAAGCAGCCTCTACTCCCATAGGGGAATCCTCTATAACAATGCAATTTTTTGGATTAACATTTATCTTTTTAGCTGCTTTTAAGAATATTTCTGGATTTGGTTTAGAATTTACAACATCATCTCCACAAACTATAGCATCAAAGTATTCTTTTAAATTTGCCTTAGCCAATCTTTTAACTGCTCTTTCTCTTTTTGTAGATGTTGCAACTGCCATTTTATATCCATTTTTCTTTAAAAAAGATATTAATTCATTAACTCCTAATTTAATAGGAGCTCCTTCTCTATCCATAAATTCAATCATATTTTTAGTTTTCTCATCATACAAATCTATTATTGGCACAGAGCTATCGTATATCTTAGTAAGACCTTCTATTATCCCTTTACGATTTCTTCCCATAACAGATGTATATATTTCTTTAGTCATAGTATATCCATACTTTTCAAATGTCTCTATCCAAAATTCAAGAGATATTCTCTCTGAATCAAACAAAACTCCATCCATATCAAAAATAATTCCTTCTACTTTTTGCATACAATTCCTCCAATATTTTTTGATATAATTATATTACACTTTTTATGATTAATTTTACAACCCTCAATTTATCCAATTCTAATATAGTGAAATTGTAATTTTCAAAAGTTACACTTTGATTTACTTTAATGTTTGAACCAAGCATATAGGATATCCAACCTCCTATACTATCAAATCCATCATGCTCTATATCAAGACCAAAATACTTATTAATATCATTGATTGATTCAGTTCCATCAACCAAGTAAGAACTTGTTCCTATTTTCTTAATATGAGTTTCTTCTTTATCAAATTCATCTTGAATTTCTCCAACTATCTCTTCCAGTATATCTTCAATTGTTACTACACCAGATGTGCCACCATATTCATCTACCACTATAGCAAGTTGGAGCTTTTCTTTTCTTAATTTCTCAAGAGCCTTATCTATAGTCCAATTTTCTGATATATATATAATATCTCTAAGCATTTCTCCTAGTTCAATTTTATTTCTGCTTATTTTTTGATTATACAAATCTCTTATATGTACAAATCCTAATATATCATCCTTATTTTTCTTACATACTGGATACCTAGTAACACCTTCATCTCTCAAAATAGATAATATCTTTTCCTCTGAGTCACTTTCATATATACAGACCATATCAGTTCTAGGTACCATTATTTCTCTAATTTTCTTTTCTTCAAATTCAAAAATATTGTCAACTAATCTTTGCTCTGATTCATCTATAAGCCCGCTTTTATAACTTTCTTCCACTAATAATCTTATTTCATCACCTGTATGTGGTTCATCAACTTCATCAGCTTGTGAATATCCAAATGGTTTAAGAAATAAATCAGTACTTAGATTGAAAAAGTATATTATTGGGTATGTCAATTTATAAAATCCAATCAGCAAAAAAGATGTACTTAGCATTATTCTCTCTGTATTATAAAGTGCTAAGGCTTTAGGAACAAGCTCCCCTATTACAACTTCTACCATTGTTATAATTAAAAAGGAAATAGAAATTGATATTGTATATATAACACTTTCACTAAGATTAAATATACTTATTATTGGCAATATTAACTCTTTAACTGTAGATTCTCCCATCCACCCTAGTGCAAGCGAACAAAGTGTTATCCCAAGTTGACATGCAGAAAGATAGGAATTTAGATTATCTTTTATTATTTTACATCTTTTAGCATTATTATTACCTTCAGCCATCATAGTATCTATCCTAGAACTACGAAGCTTTACCATAGCAAATTCACAAGCTACAAAAAATGCATTTATTAAAACAAGTACTATTATAAGTGTTACATTTAATAACTCCCGCATAAAATATTGGCCCTTATAACATAAGAAATTTATAAGAACTCAAAGTTCCCCCCTTATATTTATAAAATTTAATTTATAATATATATTCTATCATATTTATTAATATATCTTATTTTATTACAAATAATTTTAAATACAAAATTACCCCTCTTAATATTTATGATGGGTTGTCTCATATATTAAGAGGGGCTAATTAAATTTTACGTATGGGCAATATAAATTTTAGTGGTCTTTTACAGGACTTTTTTCAGTTTCACTTGTTATTCCTAATTCTTCTTTTTCAATATTCCACTTTTCAAGACCATATTTAGATATTTTAACAGCTTCAGCTAGACCTCTCCCAAGTCTTTTTATGGTATTCATGCCTACTTCGTCATCTTTTGCACCTTGTTCCTTTGCATCTTTACTCCAAATACTAGCACCAGTGTATCCTCCAATAAGTCCTCCTGTTACCAATACCTCATGCATTAAAAAGAAATTTATTATTGGTAATCTGGCCATTTCTTGTCCACCATATCTAGTTCCACCAGTAGTTATAGCAGCTCCTACTTTATTTTGCAAATTACATCCATGTACTAAATACATATGTCTTAATCTATTTAACACAGCAGTCAATTGAGCAGTTATTCCCATATCATAAACAGGAGAACCTATTATAAATCCATCTGCTTCTAGCAATTTTTTCTCTAGTTCGCCCATATCATCTTGTATAGTACATTTTTCTGCTTTTCTCATACAAGCATCACAATGTATACATGGACCTATATTTTTTCCTCTTACAGTCCAAAAGTCAACTTCTATACCTGGTATTTCTTTAGCTTCCTCTAAAGCTTGTAGTATTGCATATTCAGTTGCTCCTTTTCTTGGACTTCCACATATTCCTAGTATCTTAGCCATAACTCTATACCTCCCACAAATTTTAATTTAAGCCTCTATTTTTATATCATTAGACTTATTCGATTTTATTGATAATATATATTTAATTATCATCGCTACAATAAATACTGATACTATACAAGAATTTCCAACTAAAGTTCTAATAATCTCTGGAAACTTTTCCAAAGTCTGAGGAACTGAAGTTATACCTATACTTAAAGTAATTGAAACTCCTGCTATAAGATTGTTATCTGACGTAAATCCACATTGACTTATCATATCATAACCAGCCATAGCAATTGATGAAAATACGATTAAAGTGACCCCTCCTATTATGCATGAAGGTATAGTCGTTATGATTGCTCCCAATAATGGTGAAAATCCAACTAAAATTAATACTACTCCTGTAATTGACAATACAAATCTACTAGTAACTTTATTTATAGCTACGATTGCAGCATTTTGACCAAATACTCCTGTTGGTATTGAACTAAATACAGATGCAATTATAGATGTTAATGCATTTCCCATTGTAGCAGACTCTAATTCTTTATCTGTAACCTCTCTATTCATAGCTCCCATTGTAGCAATTGTTGCTGCTCCCATCATATCAGCTATAGCTACCATAAATAAAATGGCAAACATTAATATTAAATCAAGTCTAAACTCTAGACCAAATGCCAATGGTTTTGGAAAAGAAAATATTGGTGTCCCTTGAATTGCAGAAAAATCAACCAATCCAAATGCAAGTGACACTAAATAACCAAATATTATACCTATTAAAATTGCAGCATCTTGAACCAAACCCTTGCCAAATTTCATAAGCAAAATTATAGCTATAACAACTATAAGCCCTATTGCAAAATTTATAGGTTCTCCAAATGTGGCTGAGCCTTCTCCCCCAGCTAAATTTTTTACAGCAGTTGGAAATAGACTAATACCCATACAAGCAATCATTGTACCTGCTATAATTGGAGTAAATAAATGTCTTATCTTCTTAATTCCAAAGGCTATAAAAAACACTACTATTGCTCCTCCAATTTGAGCTCCAAAAAGAGCTTTAAGTCCGTATTTGCCAGCCACTGAAAGACAGGCTCCTAAAAATACGTAATTTGTTCCCATTATTACAGGAAGCTTTGAACCCAGCCTATGCCCTTTAAATAGTGGTATTGAGTACAATTGTAGTAAAGTTGCTATTCCAGCTACCAACATAGCACCTTGCATAAGCATAGTTGACATCTGTTTATCAAGCCCTACTATATTCGATATAAGCATAGCTGGAACCATATTACCAGCTATCATTGAAACAAAATGCTGTAATCCTAAAGGTAAAGCTTCTTTTAAAGGCGGTTTTCCCTCTAGATGAAATTTTGATGTATCGTGCTCTTTCATAAAATAAATCCTCCCATAAATTTTATTTTTCTTTACGACCATGAATTTATTAACAATTAATTTTGAGCTATACACATCTTAATCTAGTTAATTCTTAACTTAAATGATATTTATTTTAACTAAAGTATTATTTATGTATAGTTGTTCAGTGCACTTAATCTTATTATTTATATTCTCTAAGCTTATACTTTTTATTGACATCATGCTCTGCTCTTACAAACTCTAAATTTCCTTCTCCCATTAATTCAGACATTCTTTTCTTTCTATCACTTAGCCAGTCTTTATCAATATTTTTATAGTACTTATAATCTGTCCAATATATTATTGATGTTATTTCTTCTGGATTACTTTCACTAATCCATATCTCAGAACCAGCAAATCCTTCTAATAATTCTAGACCTTTAACCCAAATCTCATAATCTAATTGTAAGTACTTTTCTATTAATTCAGTATTTATCCTAAAAGTTAGTTCTTCAATAAATAAAGGTCTTTCAAATGATTTTAATTTCATATTATATACTTCCCTCTTTAATATTTGACTACTTTTTTATTCAAATGATTTTTTATTTAAATACTTTCAACATAATGCTCTTACATATAATTACTTTTTATTTACTTCTTATAATTTTACTTTCTAACAGGAGGTATGTGTATTGCTTTACCTACTATTCCCATAGTAGCTTCTGCAAAAGCTTCTGGTAAAGTTGGATGTCCATGCATAGTACTGGCAACTTCTTCAACTGTCAACATTGCTTTCATCGCAATTACAGCTTCATGAATTAAATCACTAGCATTGGGCCCTATGATATGAACACCATATATTGTAGTCTTATCTTTTGAAGCAATTACCTTAACCATACCATCTGAATCATTCATTGTAAGAGCCTTTCCATTGCCAGAAAACTGAAATTTGCTAACGACATAGTCTAAGTTTTTATTTTTGGCTTCTTCTTCAGACAATCCAACTGTAGATACCTCTGGAAAAGTAAAAATGGAATTTGGTACTAAATCATAATCTACACTTGTTTTTTCCCCTACAATTCGTTCAACAGCTACTTTGCCTTCTTCAGATGCAACATGTGCAAGCATTATTCCTCCAATCACATCTCCAATTGCATAAATACCTGGTACAGACGTACAGTAATTTTCATCAACTTTTATTCCCTTTTTATCATATTTGATGCCTAAATTATCTAGATTTAGTCCTTCTACATCTAACTCTCTTCCTGTAGATACAAGTACATTATTACAAGCAATCTTTGTTTTTTCTCCATTCTTATTTATATCTACTACTAGTTCTTTATCACTCTTAAATATTTCTTCTACTTTTGATGAAAGTAGTATTTTAATCCCCCTTTTATTAAGTAGTTTAGTTAATCTATTAGATACCTCATTATCAACCATAGGAATTATATTATCCAAGAACTCAACTATAGTTACATCTGAACCAAATTCATTTAAAATTCCTGCAAACTCAATTCCTATAACTCCTCCTCCAATTATTACTACTTTCTGAGGCAAATTAGTTATTTCTAAAGCTTCTTTACTTGTTATTACTCCCTCTAAATCAATTCCTTTAATAGGAGGCTTAGAAGATTTTGAACCAGATGCAATTAAAATATTTTTTCCTTTAATTATCTTCTTTGAACCATCATCTAATTTTATTTCTACAGAATCCTTACCTATTAACTTTGCTTCCCCCTTTTCTACAGTCACTTTATTTGCTTTTAATAATCCTTTTACACCACTAGTTAATGTCTTAACTATATGTTTCTTTCTTTTCTGCACTTTTTCCAAGTCTAATTTGTATTTATCAACTTTTATCCCATATTCTTCAGCATGATTAAAATAATTTAAAACCTGTGCATCTTTAAATAGTGTCTTTGTAGGAATACAACCTGTATTTAGGCAAGTACCTCCAAATTCATTTTTTTCTACAATTACAACTTTTAACCCCAGTTGAGCTCCTCGAATCGCTGCAACATACCCACCTGGGCCACCACCAATTACGATTAAATCAGTGTTCATATTTATTTTTCCTCCTTTTAAGTTATAGATATTAATATCTATAATTAAAATTTTAGTATCAATATTTATAGCTTGTTAAATCTACTTGATTTTTAATACCATAGCAAAGTTTCTGACGTGTAAAAATAAAATTATTTCTATGCATTCCTACTGTCAATAATTCCGAATGTGGATGTTCTAAGTAGCTATAAGCTGTTGTACAACCTGGAGTCATTTTTCCACCAACAAATACCATAGAATAATTCATAAAATATTCGTCTAATAATTCATTTTCAATTAGATGAGTACAATATGAAGGAGATTCTATACACATTTTTTCTATCCCTAGACTTTTAAGTACATAAAGTAATATCTTAGAGTCTGGAGTACTATCTTTACCAGTTACAATTACAGGACAAACATCAAAATCTTTGTATAATTCTTCAAATTTATAATCATCAACATCCTTAATTGAATTAAAGCTTCCTATACATCTGTGTTTTAAAGGAGAATTTTCTTTTATATAATCCCAACCATTTGGAGATGTAGCTATAACCATTTTATATTCCTGACTCTTATCAACTCTAAATGTATAATGGTCAAATGGAATATCTGTAGCATCAAAAGAAACTACTACTCCACATGGCTGATATTTTTTATTTAAATAGTCTTTTCTTTGCTGTGTCAAACTTTCATCAAATACATGACATGTTATCCCAGGTTCATTTTGCAACGTTCTAGCCCCTATAATCACAGCATCTGAATATGCTCTTAGAACATTTAAAACCCAAAAATCTGCCAAGGCTCCATCTGGATCAACAAAATTATTTTTTCCAATTAAAGGTCCTGCTTTATTGTCTTCATATGCCATTTTTCCATCGGATGAAAGCACCATAGATGAAAATATATATGGTCTTTTATCTTTTGATTTTGGAAAAAACAACTCCGTATAATACTCTAAAGCATCTGGTATACAGACATTTTCATTAGATTCTTCTTTTATAGTGTCTAATATCTTTTCATTTCTATTTAATACATTTATTTTTAAATTATTTTTTGGTATGTTGAAAAACTCAAGCTTATTCATACTTTGACCGCCCTCTCCCAAGTATTTTTTACAATCCATAAATTCTTTTTCCCCATTGTACATTTCCTAGACCAACATCCTCTATTAACTTACTTGATATTTTTTGAGTTTCATATATTACTTTTTCTTCATCTATATTAACTATCTTGTTATTATCCATAACTACTTTTCCATCTATAATAGAAGTTTCTATATTATTTGGAGTAGATGAATATATTAATGAACTAATTGGGTCGTGAACTGGTATAGAAATTGCACTTTTATATGGATTATAAATTATAATATCAGCATTTTTTCCTATCTCTATTGACCCTAAGCAGTCTAATTTATTTATGGATTTTGCTCCTCCAAGTGTTGCCATTTCCAGCACACTTGACGAAGGTAAAAGCTTTGCATCTCTATGAGTAACTTTTTGTAATAATGTAGTCATTTTCATTACTTCTAACATATTTTGAGTATCATTACTCGCTGAACCATCGCAAGCTAAACTTATAGTTAATCCATTTTCAATAAGCTTTGGAATTGGTGCTACTCCTGCCGCTAAAACCATATTAGATACTGGATTATGAGATATTTTAACATCATATTTTTTAAATAGTTCTATGTCTTCATCTGACATTTGTATGCAGTGAACTGCAATAAAGTCAGGTCCTAAAATTCCTACTTTTTCAAGATATGGTACAGTCTTCATACCTCTATCTTCTAAACAGTATTTATCATCGTCCTCAGTTTCAAGTAAATGCATAGTTATTGGAATATGAAGCTCATTGGCTATATTTCTCATTTCTTTGTATCCTTCTTCTGTGTTATCCCATATAATTCCAGGAGCTAATGCTAAACTTATTCTCGAGTGGTCTCTATATTTTTTCTCTAATCTTCTAACATCATCAAAAAACTTTTGTTCTGTATCATGATAAGTACAGCCAAATTCTTTTGGAAATTTACTTGTGTCTGTAAACCCTCTACCAAGTATTCCTCTTATTCCTAAGTCTTCAAATGCTTGAATTATGCTATCATCAAGCCCTTCTTTTCCATGGCAGTACATATAGTCAAGTATAGTAGTTGTGCCTGTTCTAATTGCTTCTATACATCCTGTTAAGGCTGCATAATAGCAACATTCTTCATCTATTTTATGTATAGCCCTTCTAACAGAGCTATCAAGCCAGTCTAACAACAGTTTATCTCTTCCTAATCCCTTTAACAAAGTCTGAAATAGATGAGAATGAGTATTTATAAATCCAGGTAAAACAAATTTACCTCTAGCATCTATAATTTTTTCAGAGATGTATTCTTCTAGTAAATTCGTCTTTCCTATATCAATTATCTTGTTCTTTTCAATTATTATACAAGCATCATTTAGTATTTCCCTCTCATTATTCATTGAAATTAGATAAGCGTTTTTAATTATCAAATCTACTTTTCTCATGCAGTAACCTCCATATAATTTTTTGCTATGTCTTGATTTTGACAGATAGTTTGGAGAGAAAAAATCTTTCGAGAAACGCATAACAAACTATCTGTCAGATTACTGGTGTACTATAAAATTATTTTACATATATTTTAATTACATCCATCTAAAATCCAAAAGATTTTGTGTAACTTCTTGAAGAAAACGTGCTCCAGGTGCTCCGTCTACTACTCTATGGTCATGAGTTAAACTCATATTCATTATTAAACCAGCATAAAATGCACCATCTTTTACAAGAACTTTTTCTATTATACTTCCAATACCTAAAATTGCACTTTCTGGTGTATTTAACACTGGGGTAAAGTATGTTATTCCAAACATCCCTAAGTTAGTTATAGTGATAGTTCCATTACTCATTTCATCAGAATTTAACTTGTTATTTTTAGCTCTTTCACTTAAATCACTTAGTTCAATACATATTGTTTTTAAATCTTTTAAATTTGCATTTTTTATTATAGGTACCACCAAGCCATTTGGAATGTCTACAGCTACACCTATATTAATTTCGTTACTTATTTTAAAATGATTTTCATCAACTATTTGCGTTCTAAGTTTAGGATGATTTTCAAGAGCTTCAGCTACAGCCTTTATTATAAGAGCTGTATAACTTAATTTAACTCCTACTTTTTTATACTTTTCTTTCAATCCTTTATATATTTTTGATAAGCTAGTAATTTCTAATTCAGTGGCAATTGTAGTTTGAGCTGTTGTCAACAAACTCTCATGCATTTTTTTTGCTATTACATTTTGCATTGGTGTCATCTTAGTTACCAAATCATTTTCCCCTATATTTACCTTAATGTTATTAACGTGAGAAATAGGAGTAACTTCTTGCCGTACTTCTTTTTCTACTACTTTATTTTTATTGACTTTCATAACTTCTTCTACTGAATTACTGTTCATAAAATTTTTCAAATCATCAATTGTTATTGCACCATGTATTCCTGTTCCCTCTATATTTGAATAGTTAATTCCTTTTTCCTCAGCTATTTTTTTAGCTCTCGGAGTTATTCTTTTCTCTATATTTAAACCTTTTGCCTTAGTTGTATTTTCTAAATTTAAAATATCTGCCTCTTTTTCATTATCAGTTTTATCTATCAAATCAAATCCACTAATATCTTCATTAGCTTCTGCAATTATACAAATTAGTTCTCCACAATTAGCAATATCGCCCTCTTCAAAAAATATTTTTCTCAATACCCCACTTTCTGGCGCTTCAACAGTATTAGTAATCTTATCAGTTTCAACTTCTAAAATTTCATCACCCTTATTTACTACGCTTCCTTCTTCAATCAACCATGTGCCAATTGTTCCTTCCTCCATAGAAAGACCAAACTTAGGCATCTTAACCTCTGTAATCATTGTTTATCCTCCCCTGACTAATATTGCATAACTTCCTTACAAGCCTTAATTAGATTTTCTAATTTTGGTAAAACAAAATCTTCTAAAACTGGTGCATATGCTACTGGAGCATCAATTGATGTAACTCTTTTTATCGGTGCACTTAGGTACTCAAATACATCTTCATTTATCATTGCAGATATTTCAGCTGCCCATCCTCCAACTCTTGGACCTTCTTGAGCAATAACCAATCGACTAGTTTTCGCAACTGACTCTACTATAGTTTTTTTATCATAAGGAAATACAGTTCTAAGGTCGATTATCTCTACATCAATCCCTTCTTTTTCAAGTTGAATTGCTGCTTTATGTGCTAATCCTAACATCATTTGAGTAGCTACTATAGTAATATCACTTCCAGTTTTCTCAATCTCAGCTTCATATAGAGGAATCTCATATGGCTCAACTGGCACTTCCCCTTTGACATTGTATAGCATCTTATGTTCTAAAAATAATACAGGATTATCGTTTTTTATAGCTGAAAGCAACATCCCTTTAGCTTCATAAGGTGTTGTTGGTGAAACTACTACAAGTCCAGGAGTGTTCATAAACCATGACTCTGCACAAACTGAATGATGATATGCACAGCGTATACCACCTCCCTGTACAGCACGAACAGTAATTGGACAATGTGCTTTTCCTTGGAACATAAAATTTAATTTTGCTGCATTATTTACAAGTTGGTCAAAACAAACTCCCAAAAAATCTGCAAACATTATCTCTGGAACTGGTCTTAACCCACAAAGTGCTGCACCATTTGATAATCCTAATATAGCTGATTCTGATAACGCTGTATCTTTTATTCGATTTGGCCATTTAGCCATTATTCCTTTGGTAATTCCAAAATCTCCACCCATTTTAGCTACATCTTCACCTAGTATAAAAACTCTATCATCATTTTCCATAGCTTGATGAAGTGCTTCATTTATTGCCATTCCATATGAAAGTTTTCTTCCCATTATCTTATCTCCACCTCTCTATCAACATATGTGTGTGTAACTGCATCTTTAATATCTGGTGATGGACTCTCCAATGAGAATCTCAGCATTTCTTGAACATCAGCCTCTATTTCTTCTTCTATTTGCTTAAGTGATTCATCTGACATGCCTTCTCTTTCAATAAGTATCTTTCTAGTTAATTTTATTGGGTCCCTATCTTTCCAATACTTAACTTCTTTTTCTGGTCTATATGCTGCTGGGTCTCCTGCAAAATGACCTTGCCAACGATAAGTAAGAAACTCTATTAAAGTTGGACCTTCACCTTTTCTTGCCCTATCTGCTGCTATTTCCACTATCTCAATTACTGCTTCTACATCATTTCCATCTACCCTAAAACTTGGAATCTCATATCCCTCACCCCAAGTTTTTAACTCTTTTTGAGGATGTGAATCTGTATAGTGTGTAGATATAGCATATTGATTATTAAGTAGGCAATATATTATAGGAAGCTTCCATGTTGCTGCCATATTAAGACTTTCGTGGCAAGCTCCTTCTCCTAAAGTTCCATCTCCTAGAAATACTGCTGTAACATCATCTGTTTCTTTATACACAGATGCAAAAGCTGTACCAAGACAAGTTACCATAGTTGAACCTTGTATTCCATTAAATCCCATATTTCTACATTCAATATCATTTATATGCATTGAACCGCCTCTACCACCATTTATCCCTGTAGCCTTAGCAAAAATTTCTGCCATTACAAGTTTTGGGTCAGTACCACAAAGTGCTATAGTTCCATGACCTCTATGGTCTGGAAATTTATAATCTGTTTTTCTAAGTGCATCAACTATACCTGCTTGACAAGCCTCTTGCCCTATACTTAAATGAACAAATCCTGGTATTGTTCCATTGGCAGCATATATTTCTATTACTTCTTCAAATCTTCGAATCATAACCATGTCACGGTATAATTTTTCTAATCTTAACTTACCTAATGCCATCTTATCTCCCCCTGAATCAATAAATTTTTAAATTGTTTATTTTAAGAAACTTTTTTCGAGTACTGAATAATTTATTTCTCCTGCCGAAAATGATTTTCCAGTGTTTATATTATGTATTTGTATTTTGCCTATTGAATGTACATCATGGTCTACATAGAAAAAGTCTCTTCCTGCCTTCACAAATACATCTTCAAACAATTCCCCATAATTTGGAGATGACGTTTTCCCTGCTAACTGGTGTATAGTCTTTGCAATGGCAGTATCAGTTGAATCTACCCAAAACTCAGTTTCACTACCATAAATCAATGCATCATTTATTCTTCCCATAGTCTTAAGTTCATCTTTTACTATAGGTGCTATTGGTGCTTTTCCTCTCGCAAGTACAATTTGACCTGCATCAAAGTTTTTTTCAAACATCTTATGACATACTTGCTCAATGATTCTTGCTGATACTTGCATTGATGCTACAATACATGTACTTGGTGAAATTAATATATATGTGTCTTCTGGTTTTACTTTACAAGCATTTGCAACCTCTAAGACTGTTTCATTATTGGGATATTTTATATCTTGGATACATAAAACTGCCTCATGATAAGTATCTTTATATGGAGTCATTTCAAAATACCAGTCTGATTCAACTCTTGCTAAAGCTCTTGCTGGTCCTGACCCAATAGTTGCAAATTCACCTTCTCCAAGTTTCCATCCAGCAATCTGTGAACCCATACATGCAATCAATGGTTTATCTATAAATACTTCAACTGCTGAGAAAGAATATTCATCATTTAATTTAAAATCTCCTAATGACACTGTTCCTAGGTCACCTATAGAAGCCCTAGTAAATAAAACACCTGCTTTCCAGCTTCCACTACAATTTAAGCCCATATCAATTATAGTTGCTCCACAATCCATCTTAATAATTTCACATCCCAATGCTTCTGCATCTTCTATTATCTCTCTCACTACCACCATAGCTTTCTTGTTTAAACTTATCATCTTTATACCTCTCAATATATATTTTTATGCTTTCTTACCACATACATCAATTGCAGCTCCCATTATTGGACTTGCTTCATCAGATGCTAAGAAAGTTACAACTTTTGATACTTCTTCCACTTGCAACATTTCTTCAAGCGGTATCGTAACTGCATCATCATAGTTAAATCTTTTTCTTGTATATTCAGTGTTAGTCATCCCTAAATATATCGCATTTACATTGATTCCATACTCTTTTACTTCTTCAGATAATGTTTGAGTAAAACTTACCATTCCTCCTTTAGAAGCAGCATATGCTCCAAAGCCTGGAAAAAAGTGTTTTGCTGCTGTAGAGCTAATATTTATTATTTTTCCATACTTTTTATCAATCATTGTTCTAAGGACAGCCTTAGTACAATAAAAAGTTCCACTTAAATTAGTCTTTATCTGAGCATCCCAATCTTCAATTGTAGTATCAACTACTGGAGCTGATTTATGGAGAGCAACATTATTAATCAATACATCTACACTCTCAAATTTATCTATTACCTCACTAAAACAAACTTCTACATCTTTAGGTTTACTTACATCACAAACTGAAACAAAAGCTTTACCTCCAGATTTAATGATTTGTTCTGCAACATTATCCAATTTGCTTTTGGTTCTACCAATTAAGACTACTATTGCTCCTTCGATAGCAAAATCTAAAGCAAATCCTGCTCCTAACCCCTGCCCTGCTCCTGTTATCACAACAACCTTATCTTTAAACCTTAAATTCAAAATTCATCACACCCTCTACATTTATATAATTTAAACTTACATTTAGAAAAAGGTCTTACATTTTAATATCTAAAGTATTTTAAATAAATATCTTTTTACTTTGTATAACTAATTTCTTTTGTATAAAGCAACATTAAATATTTATATTATCTAGTAAAATACTTTTCTTTATTGGCAAACTATAAAAATCACAATTTAATGCGTTTGCTACTGCATTTGCTACTGCTGGTGCTGATGGTACAACAGAACATTCACCTATACTCTTAGCTCCAAATGGACCTCCAGGTTCTCCACATTCTATCAGGCCAACTTTTATTTGGGGCATTTCACTAGCCTTTATCATATGATACGAGCGAAATGAATTAGCTTTTATTTTTCCTCTATTGTCAAATTCAAGTGCTTCAGTCAACGCATATCCTATTCCCATTTGAATTGCTCCTTCAATCTGACCTTCTACAGACATTGGGTTTAAAGCTTTCCCTACATCATGAACTGCAACATATTCCAAAACTCTTACACTTGCCAGTTTAGTATCGACCTCAACTTTAGCAAAATGTACACCATATGAACTTGCTCCAGTTTGAGATGCAAAAGTTTCAGCTCCTATAATCTCTCTTAAACTTACCTTTTGAGCATGTATCATGACATCACATAAAGTGGCTTGTTTGTTGTTATTTTTGATAGAATAGACTCTCTCATCCTTAAATTCTATATATTCTTCATCCTCTTTTAAAAGTTGGGATGCTTCCTTTAAAAGTTCTTTTTTTACTGAATTTGCTACTTTTAAAGCTGCATTTCCAGATACAAAAACTCCTCTGCTTGCGTAATCTCCTAAATTCCATGGTGATGCTTCTGTATCTGCCTGTATACATTCTATTTTTTCCTGGCTTATTCCAAGTACTTCAGATATAATTTGTACTTGAACACTTACAGATGCATTTCCCATATCATGAGTACCTGTATATAATACAGCTGAACCATCTTCATTCATTTTCAACATTAAAGCTGTTATATCTCTATGTGCTCCAAAGCATCCATTTCCATGTGAACCAACTGCCATACCTACACCAATCAAAAATCTACCATTTGATTCATTTTGCTGTCTAATTTGTTTTTTCCAGTCAAACATTTCAGCACCTTTTTTTATACAATCTATTGGTCTTGGATTTCCATGAGGACTTTTAAATCTTTGATCTATTCCATCTGGTTCGACTAAGTTCTTAAGCTGTAAATCTAAAATATCCATATTTAGTTTTTTTGCAATTTTATTTAGTTGGGATTGTTGAGCAAAAAAAGCTTGTGGAGAACCATACCCTCTCATTGCTCCTGCAATTGGTGTGTTTGTATACACTGGTATCCCCGTATATCTCATATTTTCAATCTTATATGCTTTAAACACTTTATGACTCATTGCTCCAATTACATTTAAAGCACTTGATGCATATGCACCTGTATTTGTCAGAACTTTCATATCTTGTGCTATAACTTGACCATCCTTCATAACACCCGTTTTTAGATATACAACTGCGCCATGTCTAGTTCTTGTCGAAGCAATAGTTTCTCTCCTGTTAAGTTCTAGTTTGACTGGCCTACCTGACAGTTTTGCTAATAATGCTACAATTGGCTCAATTGTAATCTCTAATTTACCTCCAAAAGCTCCTCCAATAGCTGGACTTACTAGTCTAACTTTATTCATTGGTAATCCAAATAAATTAGATAAGATTATCCTAAATCCAAAAGTGTTTTGATTAGGACTATAAACAGTAAGTTTCCCACTGTAATCATAATCTGCAATCGCCACATGAGTTTCTATTGCACCATGATGTATAGCTGGAAGTGTATACTTATCTTCAAAAATATAATCAGCTTTTTTCATGGCTTCTTCAATATTTCCACACTGCTGTACATTTACTGCAAGCTTGTTTCCCCCTTTATGTATTGGATATGCACCCTCTTGTATTGCTTCTTCTGGATTAAATACTGAGGGTAATTCTTCATATTCAACCTCAATAAGCTTCAATGCTTTTTCAGCCGTTTGTAAATCTTCAGCTGCAACGGCTGCAACTTTATCACCCACAAAACGAACAGTATCATCAAAGATATGTTCAACCTCTGGCAACTCATGTTCATAAAATCTCATGGCACTATTAAAGGCTTTTTGAGGTGAGTTTTTATAAGTGGCTATAGCTTTTACACCTTCTAATTTCTCAGCTTTTGATGTGTCTATTTTTTTAATTTTTGCATGCGCTATAGGGCTGAATAAAACCTTAGCATAAAGCATATTTGGAATTTTCATATCTGCAGTATATCTAAGTTGGCCAGTAGCTTTAAGTACAGCATCTCTTATTGGGACTCTTTCACCAATAACTTTAAAATTATTACTCACAGGTTATACCCCCCATCCTTTTTGCTGATAAAAGTATAGCCTCAACAATTTTTACATATCCTGTACATCTGCAAAGATTATTGTCTATAGACTTTCTAACATCTTCCTCAGAAGGATTTGGATTTTTATCTAACAGGGCTTTTGCCGACATTATCATCCCTGGAGTGCAATACCCACATTGAACAGCTCCACAATCAATAAATGCTTGTTGAATTGGATGTATATTGATACCATCTGACAACCCTTCAATTGTCAATATCTTTTTCCCAACTGCATTTCTTGCTAGAATCAAACATGAATTAACTGCTTCTCCATCTAAAATTATTTTACAAGCTCCACAATCACCAGTACTACATCCACACTTACTTCCAGTTAAATTAAACACTTCTCTTAAAACATAAAGTAAAGTCCAACTTTTTTTTATACTCACCTCTCTCAATCTGCCATTTATATCAAGCTCAATAACATCTATAATCTCCACCTTCTCTCCACATAATTTAATTTTTAATATTTTCTATGAAATTTAATCTTTGATTAATAATTTATCCAAGTTATTTACACTCATTTGACAAGTAAAATCCATAATTACTGTTAAAAAAGGAGGAGCAAGGCGCTCCTCCTGGATATCCTTTCAGATTATACTTTTATTAAAATGAGTATCATATCTTTTGATTATTTAGTTTTTTAAGGTTTTTGGGTAAAAAAAATAGAAGCAAGGCGCTCCTTCTTGGATATCCTTTCAGATTATATTCTGCTCAAATGCAAGCTATTAGGTTTCCTTCAAAGTTCAATCCTATTTTTGGTAAAAAAAATAGAAGCAAGGCGCTCCTTCTTGGATATCCTTTAGAATTACGTTCTCTAAGCTTTACAACTTACTTTACTTTCCACTACATCCTCTTTTTCCTTAGGCAATACGATATTTAGTATTAAAGATAATAGAGCTGTTCCAGATATACCAGTCATTAAAGTGACTACAATGCTTGGTAAAAATGCTAATGCAGCTTGATTAAAATAACCACCCATACCAATGCCCAGCGAAACTGCTAAAATTGTTATGTTACGATTTGTCATCTTTCCCATTCCAATAACCTTAATACCTGATGATGCAATTGTTCCAAACATCATAACTAATGTACCTCCAATAACTGGGTCTGGTGTTAAAGCTAATATTTGGGCAAACTTTGGGAAAAATGCTAATATACCTAACATTACTCCCCCAAGTGCTACTATGTACCTACTTGCAACTCCTGTCATACAAATTATTCCTATGTTTGGACTACCTGATATGACTGGAAGCCCATTAAACAAAGCTGCAAAACAACTTCCAACTCCATCTGCTCTAACAGCTCTCATCAATTCTTTTTGCGTAGGTAGACGGTTTTCAACAGAACTAACAACCCCTGTCGTATCTCCTATTATTTCCATAACTGTCACAATATGAATTGTACATATGGTTATAATAGCGCCCAAGTTGAACTCCAATCCCCAGTATATAGGCTTTGGCACTGCAAACCAATTTGCTTGTGCCATACTAGAAAAGTCAACCATACCAAATATTACTGCTACTACATAGCCTATTACTATTGAAATTATTATGGATGCTACTTTGAGAAAACCTTTTCCAAATTGATTTAAAATAAGTGTCAACAACAATGTAAATACAGCTAAAGAAAAATTAGCAACTACATTAGGTCCATGAGCATCAAAAGATACTGCATAGTCAAATGAAGAGCTCATAAGTGATAAACCTACTGCCAAAACAACACTTCCTGTAACTGTAGGTGTAAAATATTTATGTAAATATTTTACTGCAAGAGGTCCTACTAAAGTTAAAACTAGACTTCCTACAAGTACTGCTCCAAAAGCTCCAGCAATACCAACATCATTATTTGTACTTAAGGCAATTAATGGTGCTACAAAGGTGAAACTTCCACCAGTAACAATTGGCAACCGTGACCCTATTGGTCCAATTCCCATAGATTGCAGTATGGTGCTCACCCCTGCAATCAACATCGAACATTGAATCAAAAATGCAGTCTCACTTAGTGAGAGACCCATGCCCACAGCTACTAAAATGGCACCCGACATAGTACCTGCAAAAGCAGAAAAAACATGTTGCATACTAAGTGGTATTGCTGTTAGAAGCTTTGGCTTGTCATTAAATCCATACTTGTAATTTTCCATATCTTACCCCTTATCGCTCCCGCCATTGCCGCCAAATGTATGGAGCCATGTAATAAATTATTAGTAACCTTAAAAGTTAGAGCCTAATAAATATTGCACAGTTACATTATGAAGTTTTAGTAATACATTTTGAAATTAGAAAAGCTCTAATTTAAGGAGTGGCGGAGGATTAGTTACTAAAAAAATAAAACGTTTGCTTTTAGCATTATTTTTATTTTTTGTAAGCTAGGTAATTAATCCGATTTTTAATTGTATTATACAGTCACGATTTTAGACTGTCAAGATTATTCTGATAATTTAATTTTAGTTTTATTTAGAATTATTAAAGTAAAAATAATAATCAATCTGTAGAATAAAATCAGTATTAAAACACTTTAATTTTTAAATTTACGTTATTTTTTTATCAATATTCGTTTTAATATTTATTTCTATAAAATATATGCAACCTCTTATTTTCGCCATATAACGCTATTTCAGTAAATATAATAAATAATAAATAGTAACTAACATTTATTAAATATCATAAAAATCTTAATTATTGGATAAATATAAATATTTTATCGTTTATTTAATTAAATTAGACATAGTATATATATTTTATAATATAATATTATTTTAATATATATAAAAAGTAATAACTATTTTTTATTATTTTCTCATTCTCTGATATTGAAACTCTCTTTTGCTAGATATTTTTTTAACATTTTCTAGAAGAAGTTTATCTTTATCTACTTACAAAAAATTTCTTTTTCAAAATTATAACCATTTATTTTCCCAATTTTTCTACATATTTCAATAAATAAAAATCTCAATTTTTTTATTATAAAAGTAAATTATTTTTTGTACATTTCTTATTGTACATGCTTTTTATTGTCCATATAAATTAAGATTTAATACTATTATAAAAAAACGAAGAGTGATTTTTATTTAAATAATATTCAAACTTCGTTTTTTTACTATCTATTTATTTAATTTCTAAATTTTTATTATTTTTTAATATTTTATCTTTTTAATACTTCACCACATTGATTTTTAGTAACTTTACCTTCTTCTAATGCAATTTTCCCATTTACAATTACATATTCAACACCTCTAGCTAATAACTGTGGATTTGAGAAGTCAATCTCTTCAGACCTAGGGTAGCTGTAGTTTTCCATATCAATTACTGTTATATCAGCTATTTTACCCTCTTTAAGTATACCTCTATCCTTTATTTTAAACTGGTTAGCTGGCAATGAAGTTACCCTTCTTACTACTTCTTCCAATCTAACACCTGATTTTTTATACATATCAAAGAAAATTGGAAATGCCCCTCTTCTTTGAAGCTCAAACCATGACATATCTCCACCTACACTAAACAAACAATCTGAACCAACCATAACAAATGGATTATTTATTATCTTTTTATCATGTAATTTATCAGGAAAATCTCCCCTGTACATTCCTCCTAGGCAAAATATAAGTTCTTCATCTCCATCTAAAAGTAAATCTAGTAATAACTTATTCTCATCTATACCTTTTTGTATAGCTATTTCACGTATTGATTTCTTTTCCATATCAATATTATTGGTATTTAGAAGTATTATACTTCCTCTATCTCCAAGTATAAATGCCTCTTTTAATATCAGGGCTCTTCCTTCTTCATTCCTAAGGGCATCCATAACGCCATCCATACCTAATTCAAACAAACTAGATGATATTGCCATAATAAATTGAAGTACTCTTTTTTTCTTCATACAATGTCCAGAACTTCTTGGTACTGTATCAACCATAATATCAACACCATTGTCTCTAGCATTTAATATCTCATCAAATGCATCTAGTTCAACTGGGCTTAAATGGGATACTTGTACTCTAGCTCCACTTTTTTCACCAACTTCTATAGTTTCTTTTACTGCATTATATCTTCCTATGTAATCCCTAATATGAGACGTATATATACCATCATGTTCTTTTATTAGTTTTGCAATCTCAACTAATTCATCAATATCAGCATACTTACTTGGTATATATGCCAATCCAGTAGATATTCCAAAAGCCCCACTTTTCATACCATCATTTATTATCTCTGTAATTTCTATTTTTTCTTCTTCTGTAGGTGGTCTATCTTTAGACCCTCCCATAACACTCCATCTTATAGTGCCATGACCCAATAGAAATCCCATATTAATAGCTATTCCACTATTAGATATAAGGTCACAATATCCTGTAAAACTATTCCAATGCTTATTTTTATCTATAAGATACTTTTTTTCTTCTTCAAGTAATAGACCATTCTTATACATATATTCATATACATTTTCAGAAGAATATGGTGTTATAGAATGACCACAATTACCATTTATAGTTGTTGTAACACCTTGTTTTAGGAATTTTTCAAATTTACCATCTAATATTGCTACTATTTCTTCATGAACATGAGGGTCAATAAATCCAGGTGTTACAACTCTTTTATGACAATCTATCATTTTATTTGTATCATCATTTATCTCAGAATCTATTCTCACTATTAAGTTATTTTTTATCGCTATATCTCCATAAAAACCATTTTGTCCAGTACCATCTACTATAAATCCATTTTTTAAAACTAAATCATATACCACATTATTCACCCCTTAAAATATAATTTTATTGCAGTAGCCTTTACTATAATTCTTTATATTTTAAACTTTTTACTTTTTTAATTTTACTAGCCTCTAAGTTTATCTTTTTTACTAGTCCTTAAGTTTATCTTTATGCATAACTCTTGCAATCAATATAGTACCAAATACACATATAAGAACTACTAAAGACTGTGGTATTATACCTTGCTTTGATAATATAATAGTTAATACAGCTATTACAATTGCTACTAATCCTAGCTTTTTATCTTGTAAAAAAACTTGTCCAAATACTGACCCAAACAAAGCTGGTAAAATTAAATTCAATTTTTCTACTACTTCAGGTGGTATTTTAGACAATACACTTCCTCCTAAAATTACTCCAAAAGTCAAAATACTTATATTTACTAGAATAGATACAGCTATTCCTATAGTAGATATTATTGAACCCTCTTCAGTTCCTGATTCAACTTCTGCTGCTTTTTGAGCTGCTATTGAACATGGCAGTCTCATATTAGATATATTTCCAGAAAGAAAGCTCATATAAGTTCCTGGTATTCCTAAAATTGGTGAATAAGAAACTGGCTCTATTATGTAGTTTGGTGCACTCATACTAACGATTGCCATTGTACTTGCTAATAATGCTGATATTGGAGGCATAAGACCAAATCCAAAACTTAAAATTATTCCAGGAACTAATGCTGCTATAATACCTAAAGATAATGTCAATCTCCCATACCTTATCATAAAAGGTAAGTACTCTTCGTTGTATATAGATTTTACTTTACTCATAAAACTCCCCCCTTATATTATTGAACCTATTATCATTCCACTAAACATTGATATGGTAAGACCCCACTCTCTCAGCCATTTTATATTTTTCTTTTTTTCAATCATACATAGTATTACCATTATTATCATCCCACTTATACAAGCAATTGTTCCATTATCAAAACGCAATACTCTATCAGCATTTAAGTATGCAAATGAACCTAACATTGCTCCTACAGATATTATTGGTATAAATGATTTCTTACCACTAGAAATAACATTCGTTATTTTATCTAACTTATGCCCAAATAATAATGTAAATATTATCCACCCTAAAGAACCTAATATCATAGTCCAAACTGCATTTGTAAATGCTACTTTTGTCATCTCAGGAGAACCCAAAGTTATCCCTAGTGCATCTGTTCCAAATCCAGCTGACATAGATTCAAAAATTACAGAACCTATAAATGATAATCTCATCCATGCTATAGGTCCACCCATAGTTACTATAAGTGAAACCATCCCAGCAAATATAGTCATTGATGGGCCTATAGCTGAAATAGCACTACTCTTAACAGCTGATTTTATTTGCTTGTCAGTTATCCCCATCGTCTTCCCAACTTTACAAGATTTTATAGCAAATACAAGAGATTGTACTACTACTATTGACACAGCTACTGTACTTGCTATCCACAAAAGTGGATGATTGGCTAATTTTAAATAATCCATTGCAAAAAACCTCCCTATAAATCCTCAAATTTTATTAAAATATTTAAACCTTATTTCCAGACCTTATTCAACACTCTAAGTATGTTTCCACCCAACACCTTTTCTATTTCCTCATCACTATATCCATGTTTTACTAAATATCTAACAATATTTTTTGAAGTTTCAGTTGGATTTTCAAGACCTTTCACATACTCTACTTTAGGATGTTCCTTTGTGCCAGTTATCTTTTTTATATCAAATTTAGCAGCTAACACTGAATGTAATTTAACATGGTCACCGTATACTGTATCCGGTCCAAAAGCTACATGGTCTATCCCTACTAAACTTTTAATATACTCAAAATGTTCCATAAATGACTCTATTGAATGTTCTTTGTTTTTTTCAGTTATTGTAGTATGTGGTGCTGCTTCTACACCTATAACCCCACCCTTTTTAGCACATGCTATTAGTACTTCATCTGGAGTCAATCTCTTTGTGTTCCATAGACTTCTTGCCCCAACATGACTCAATATTATTGGGTCTTTACTGTGTTCTATAACATCAAGTGTCGTTTGAACTCCAACATGAGAACAATCTATAGCCATTCCAATCTTATTCATTCTTTCAACAGCTTTTCTACCAAAATTCGTAAGTCCACCATCTTTTTCTTCTTTCAATCCTGAACCCAATGCATTAGATTCGCTGTATGTTATACCCATTAACCTTATGCCAAATCCATATAGAATATCTATTCTATCAAGTTCATTTTCTATTGGTGCAGCTCCTTCTAGGGTAGGTATCAAAGCTACTTTTCCTTCTTTTTTTGCTATATATATATCTTCTACTTTTTCACACTTTATAACAAAATCTTGATGAGCTAAGTCACATAATCTCATACCTAAATCAATTAATATATCATCCCATTTCCATCCTGAATTAGATGTTATTGTACATACACCATCCATTAAATTATCAAATATAGCATCATAATACCCTCTTGATAATGCCTCATAAGCACATCTTTGTTTACCTTCTCTATTGTATTCAAATATATCTCTTTCTAAATATTCTGGAAATAAAACAGGATGTTCATGTAAAGATATAAATACTTTTTCATCTACAATACTTTTAACCTTTGCTTCTTGAATATCATCTAACTCAATAAGATACTCATCAACTCTCTTGTCTCCCTTACACATTTCAATAGATGAAATATCTTTTCCCTTTTCCAAATAACTATAGGCTTCATATCCTTTATAAGCTGATTTCATAATAATTTCCTCCAAGTTCTACAATTTTTTATATTTACACTATAGAGCAATTAACATGCCAAAATATAAATTTTAATTGTATACTCAATTATTATAAAAATAAAAACAGTAATAAATTGACGATTTACTACTGTTTATTAGAAATGTTTTTTTATTTTTAATTCACTATTTTAAAAATTATATTAATATTCAAAATTATCTTTATTTATTTCAAACTATTATAGGGGATTTTTAAGGTGTTTTTTTCTTTTGACACCCTATATTTTCCCCTTTATTTTTACATACGATATAAAATTTTTACCTTCATTAGTTATAAAGCTACCCTGTTTTTTTATACCAGATAATAACAATCCATGATTTTTTAATTTATCTATTCTCTGTCTTATTTGGTCTACACTCAAGATAACATCTTTTTCTTTTAAGATTTCTTGTAATTTATTTCTTCCTAATGATATATTTTTATTATTCCAAATTTCTATATTCTTCAATATACAAATACTTTCATTTAAAGAATTCGATTGTTTAAAATCCAAAATAATTGAATCAAACTTTTCATTGACTAAAATATTATTTTCTTCAAATTTAAATTGTTCTGGTAAATGTTCATAGTCCACGATATCTTCTTCTACTATAGTATCAATATAATATATTAAATTTTTAAGCTCTCTTACGTTGCCTGGCCACTTATATAATTTTAATGCCTCTATTGATTTTTCTGTAAAACATTTATTACTGTTTATTTCATTTAAAAAATACTCACTTATAAGAGGTACATCTTCTTTTCGCTCTCTAAGTTTAGGTATTTCTATATGTAGTACATTAATCCTATAATATAAATCTTCTCTAAAAGAACCTTCTTTAATTTTCTGTTTTAAATTTTTATTTGTTGCAGCTATAATTCTAACATCTATTGGTATGATTTTACTTCCACCCATTCTCATAACTTCTTTTTCTTGTAAAACTCTTAAAAGCCTTTGTTGTACATCTAAGGATATGTCACCTATTTCATCTAAAAAAATTGTCCCTGTATGAGCTCTTTCAAATATCCCCATTTTTCCACCTTTTATTGCTCCTGTAAAGCTTCCTTCTTCATAGCCAAAAAGTTCACTTTCAATAAGAGTATCTGATAAAGAAGATAAGTTAACTGCAATAAATGGTTTATTCTTTCTCAGAGATTCATTATGTATTGCTTGAGCAAATATCTCTTTTCCAGTTCCATTTTCTCCAAGTATTAAAACTGAAAAATCTGTAGCTGCTATTTTCCTTGCAATATTAATCTTTTCTTTTATTATCTTACTTTCACCCACAACATTCTCAAATGTGTACTTTGATACGAATCCTTTTGTCTGAAATTTATTATAGATTTTATCTTCAAGTGTTTGTATATCACTTATGTCTTTAATACTTATAATACTCTTTACACGTTCATGATTTTCGTATACATTTACCTTATTAATTATAAGTTTTTTATTATTTAGATTTACTACTTCATCATTAACTTCATCCTCTTGAAAAAACATTTTTTTAACAACCTTGTCACTAAACAAATCCATAAAGTTATTAGATATAATTTTATTTTGGTCTATTCCAACTAGATTTGAGAATATTTTATTACAGTATATAAATTTGCCTAATTTATCAATAGAGGCTATTCCTTCATCAATAATCTCTAAGAAACTCTTCATAGTTTTGTTCATAGTTGTATAATACCTATATCCACTTACAGTATCTTCATTATATTTTTCTTTAATAATATGTAATTTATCTATTGATATATTAAGTTTTGTAAAAATTTCTATGACTGTATTTATATCGATTATTTTATCACCTATATCAATTATTTGTTTTACATTTTGTGGCACATTATTTCTACTACCTGTAATAATTCCAACCTCGCAATTTACCTTATCACACCCTGGATAATATGGTATAAGATTAATATGAATTAAACCTAACTTTTTAATTATCTTAGCTGTTTCATCTGCTGACTCCTTATAATCATCTATAACCATAACTTCAGAATCATTTTCTATGCTAATTATCTGATTTATATGTTCAATATTTATTGTACGATGTATTATCACAATAGGTATATTTTTATCAATATTATTGTGTATATATTCTTTTATATCATTATCTGAACATACTATTAATTCATACTTTAATATCTCTATATTTATTTTATCTATGTAAACCATATTATCTATATTGCAAAATTCTCCAAAAATATTTTCTAATTGTTCTGAGATATCCATATTTATTTTGTCATCAGTTGATACAAATAAAATATTATGTTTTTTCATATCACCACCTCCTGCTTACTGAATATAGAAAACAACAATTTGGTTTATTGTAGCACTTTTTGAAAAAATTTTAAATCTTAAAAGTCATATTTTATGCTATTTGGTAATATTTTCTACCAAAAAAAATAAAGGAGGTGTCTCAAAATGAACTTTTTAATTTATGAGGCACTCTTTTTTGTATGAAATCAACTAATCAACTATATTTTCATCATTTCAACAATGAAAAAGAGGCCTTTCTCTATTTTGAGACAGCCCCTTTTATATAACATCATCATATCTTTAATTATTAATAAAATATTTCTATTCCTCTAAAAACTGTAAAAATTCTTGATTAAATAATTTAAGCTCATCATAGAATATAGCATGACCGCTATACTCAAAAGTATATAAAACTGAGTCTTCTATCCTTTCATTCATAAAAACTGCAAATTCATATGGGCAAACTTGGTCTAATTTTCCATGGAATATACCTGTAGGCACTCTTACACATTTTAAATCATTAAATAGTTCTTCATCTCTTAAAGCTACAGCTGTTCCAATTGTTCCTATCCCTGATGCACTAAAACCAATATCATTAAACCACCTTCTAAAACTTTCTGATGGATTTGATGCAAACACTTTTTCCCCAAAATTAGTTACCATTTCAGGTCTATCTGTACATGCTTGAGCTATTAACTTATTAACATCTTCACGTGTCATACCATATGGAAATTCTGGATGCCTTTTTACAAATGATGGTGCCGCAGCAGCAGCTAAGACTAGTTTTGATACTCCATATCCATTAAATAAACTCATATATCTAAGTACAATTGCTCCACCCATTGAAAATCCCACAAGAGTAAAATCTTCTAATCCAATAGCATGTACCACCTTATAAATATCATCAGCCATCTGACTATAAGTATATCCTCCTGCTGTTGCATCAGAGTTACCAAAACCTCTTAAATCAATTGAAACTGTTCTGTAGCCAAGTTTTGGCAGTATATTAGTTTGATATTCAAATATCTTATGTCCTAATGGCCAGCCATGTATAAATAGAACTGTTTTTTTAGCCTTTGGATTTAAATCATACACTGCTATATTTATGTCATTCACACGTACATAATACATATCATTAGCAACTCCCTTCAAGAAAATGTATGATAGTTGTTTTATATATATGAATAAAATAGTTAATAATTAAACATTATATTCTATTTACAGTACTTTTCTATTGCTTTTTTAAACAAACCTACATGAACCTTTTCATCTAAAATTATTCTATTTAATATAGCTTTTATATAAGGGTCTTCAATAATACTTATATCCTTATAATAATTCTCAATAGCCACATACTCTAAATGTAAATCCGATTTTAATCTACTACAAATAGAATCTCCATAAAATACAAAACCACCATTCCAATATGCACCACATGAACTTGAAGAACCTCTATATATAGGATTTCCACCTAATAATCTTATAGTTTTTGCTAATATCTCCATATGTAACATTTCTGTTATAGATATATTTATCCACATTTCATTTAACTCTTTATAATTTTCATCTAAATCAAAGTTATGGTATAAGTACTGATTTACACTTGTAAATTCACTTGATACACCAGCATAATCATCCATTAATAGTTCTGCATAATACTTATTTTTTCCCAATACTTTTATTTCTGGGTATGGCTCGTCACTTGAGTATCCCTTTCTCTTATGCATATCATAGTGTGCATCATTCATGGTATCTCCTCCTTTAGATTTAAATATTGATATTAATTATATGCATCAAAGCTTTAACATATGCTTTTATTAGGATGGTTAGGGTTTAATAAATAACTTAAATTAATAAAAAATCCATGCTAATAGAAATTAACATGGATTCATATTTATCTTTATATTTGTGCAATTATTTTCTATCTCTATTCATCTTTTCCTGCTACTGATAATTCTTTAATAACAATTGAAGGTGAACCTATACTGCTCATTGGAAATTCTAAGTCATTCCCTATAACTTCAATATCTTTTAATAAATCAAAGTAATTACCAGCTACTGTAATTTGTTCTACTGGAAATGATTTTTTACCATCTTTAATATAAAAACCTTTAGCTGCTAAAGAAAAATCTCCTGTTACTGAATTTGCACCTGAATGAAGCCCTGCAAAACTAGTAACCATCAAACCTTCCCCTACTTCTTTCATAATATCATCTAAAGATATATTTCCTTTCTCTATATATAAATTAGTTGGATATATACTTATAGGTGATGCATATGAAGCTTTTATTCCATTTCCCGTAGTCTTTACTTTTGCTTTATTAGCGGTCTTTAAATTATGAAGTAATGTCATAAGTTTACCATTTGAAATAACTTCTTTTTTAAAAGTAGCTACACCCTCATCATCAAAAGGAGTAGATGCCATACCATTTTCTAAAAGTGGGTCATCAACTATTGTAACTATAGGAGACGCTATCATTTCTCCTTCTCTATCTTTCAACAAAGATAATCCTTTTTGAGCTGAGTCTGCATTAAATATTCCAGAAAATGTACTAAGTAAAGATACCATTGCTTCATTAAATAATATAGTTTTATATTTGCCTGATGGTATACTCTTTCCGCCTATTTTAGATAACGCATTTTCAACTCCGAGCTTTGCTATTTCCTTTGGATTTATTTCTTCAATAGTAGTTGCTATATTGTATCCTACTCCATCATATTTTTGTCCATTGTCTTGTATAACTGGTACTACAAACCCTATAAGCAGATTAGTTTTATTACTTAACTCTAATCCTTTAGTATTATATATGCCACTACTTGCTACTGAATAAGATATAGTACAACTAGATAAGTTTACTACCTTATCTGAATAAGCTTTAGTCTCTTCTTCCATTTGTAAAGCTAATTCAATCAACTTATCTGCTTCTAAATTTTCTAGTTCCTTAGAATAAGTCTTTACTTCATTATAGTATTTGTCGCCTTCATATATAAATTGTACATCTTCATTTTCGATAGCTCTTACCCCATCTTTTACATTTTTTATCAACATATCAACAGCTTTATCATCTAAAATTTCTGTATAAGAATATCCTATCTTCCCACTTATCTTTCCTCTAAATGATAAGCCAAATGATTTATCAAGATTGTATTTTTCAACTTCTTCTTCATATATATTTATAATTAGATTTTCCACTGTGGAATAATACACTTCACACTCTTCAAAGCCTTCATTTAGAGCTTTCTTAAATAGTAAATCTTTAAAATTTTTAAGTTCCATACTTATTCCTCCTATCTTCCACCTACAGTAATTTCTTTTACTCTTATCATAGGTTGACCTACGTTGGTTGGTATACTTCCTGATACTGAACCACACATACCTTGAGCTTGTTCTAAGTTATCCCCAACCATGTCTATATTCATAAGTACATCACTACCTTTTCCAATTAAACTAGCTCCTCTAACTGCTTCTTTTATTTCTCCATTTTTTATTAAATAACCTTCTGAAACTGCAAAATTAAACTCTCCTGTTACAGGATTTACAGAGCCTCCACCCATTTTTTTGGCATATAGACCATCTGATATTGACTTTATAATATCCTTTGGCTTATCTTCTCCAGCAGCAATATAAGTATTAGTCATTCTCGAAGTAGGAGCAAATTTATAACTCTGTCTACGAGAACTTCCTGTAGGCTTCATTCCCATTCGTCTACCATTAAGTTTATCTATCATATAAGACTTTAAAATTCCATTTTCGATTAAGATATTTTTTTGAGTTTTGTTTCCTTCATCATCTATGTTCATAGAACCCCAATAGTTTGGTATTGTCCCATCATCTATCGCTGTAATTTTTGTAGATGCAATTTGTTGACCTAATTTATCTGCAAATACAGAATTTCCTTTTGCAACTGCTGTAGCTTCCAAAGAGTGTCCACAAGCTTCATGAAATATTACTCCTCCAAATCCATTATCTATTGCCACCATCATATTACCTGCTGGGCAGTTTTTTGCATGTAGCATAGTATGTGCTACTCTAGCAGATTCTCTTCCATAGTATTCTGGGTCTATATCTTCAAATATTTCAAATCCTTTACACCCTCCAGGTCCTTCAAATCCCGTTTGATTTTCATTACCTTTAGATGCAATTGAACTTATTCCCAATCTAGTTCTTATTCTTCTATCTTCCACATAAATTCCTTCAGTATTTGCAATTAGTACTTTTTGGTCTTTATCTGAATAAGTTACATTTACTTGTGATATATCACTACTAAATTCTTTTGCACTTTTATATGCAATTTTCATGACATTTACTTTATCTATATTACCTATTGAATTTGGATAGATTTTTATATTATGTAGATTGTTTATTTTAATACTGTCATTTAATATAACACTCTTCCCCTCTTCTAACTTGCCTAAAGCAATAGCAGCTTTATACGCTATGTCTAATAAACTATTCAATGAATTATCACTTGTATATGCATATATACTCTTTAATCCTTTAAATATTCTTATTCCTATACCATAGTTTCTTCCACCTATTGCATTTTCTACTTTATTATCTATTAAGCCAATAGAATTATTTATAGTGTCTTCTTCAAAAATCTCAGCAAAATCTCCGCCAGTAATTAAACACTTTTCCAATACCTTTGAAACTATATCTTTTGAAAGCATAAATCTACCTCCTATTTTAAATTTTTATTTAACTTTTATTCAATCTTTTTTACTTGTTAATCATCATTATATACCAAATTACTTATGAATATATTATACATATGTTTTACACTAAAATGTTATCATATTTTTATTTATACATACCCATTTATATAAACATTTAAAATGTATAATATTATTTGCTATAGAAAATAATACACTCATACATAATAAATGTTAGGAGTGAAATATATGAATCAAGAATATGTAAAAGGCAAGCCTATTTTTACCAGTATAAATAAAATTCCAAGACAATTTCCATACCTTACTGATGATATTGATACAGATGTTATAATCGTTGGAGGTGGTATAACAGGATGTATTTGTGCATACTATCTAGCTAAAAACAATATAAAATCAGTTATCCTTGAAAAAGGAAGGATTGCACATGGAAGTACTAGTGTAACCACATCACTTTTACAATATGAATTGGATGACAATTTGATAGATTTAACAGAAGTCATGACTCTAACTGATGCCTTAAAAGCATACAATCTTTGCGTATCAGCACTTGAAGAATTAGATAAATTTATAGAATTACATGGAAATAAGTGTGATTATGCAAAAAGAGACACTTTGCTTTACACTGCCAGTAAACTTGAAATTAAAGCTATAAAAGAAGAATATAATCTAAGAAAAGAAAATCGATTTGATGTTGAATATATCGATGAATCTACAAACCCTTTTGGTTTTGATTTAAAGTCAGGATTGATATCAAAAAATGGTGGACGAGAACTAGACCCATATAAATATAGTCATCATCTCATTGATGTAAGTCTGAAAAAAGGTCTTGAAGTATATGAAAATACAGAAGTAAAAAAAGTAGACTTTTCAGATGATAAAGTAACAGCTGAAGTATCTTATGGCTATAAAGTTTATGGCAAAAAACTAATTGTGGCTACAGGATATAATACAAGTTTATTTACAAATAGAAACTTCGCAACTAAATCTAATACTTTTAATATAGCTACAAAACCACTTAAAGACATTGATTCTTGGAAAGACAATATTCTGATTAGAGACAATTGTGACCCATATAATTATCTAAGAACCACTAAAGATAATAGATTGATTATAGGTGGCGAAGATGTAGACTTCAGTGATATAGAAAATGAAACTTTAGCAAATAAAAAATATGACATTCTTGAACAAAGACTAAAAGGTATGTTTAAAGACATAAAAGATATACAAGTTGATTACAAGTATTGTGGTTGCTTTGCTTCTACTTTAGATAACTTAGGTTTTATTGGACCTGATAACAAAAATCACAACTTATGGTACTGTTTAGGTTATGGAGCTAATGGAATACTTTTTGCAATCCTAGGAGGTATAATGCTTAGTAAGCTATATCTTGGAGAAGAAGATAAAAATATGAGATTATTTAAGGTAAATAGATTTGACAAATAGATGTTATTATATATTAAAAGACTGTATTTAAAAAAGCTTTAGAATTCTAAAATCTTATTTTTATACAGTCTTTTATAATAATTTATTTAAAAATACTTTATTTATAATTAAATATAAAGTAAAATATTAAAATATCACTGATAAAATTTAGTTATAATAATAATCTTTAAGTTTATTTGATGAAATATGGAGGAATTATTATGAAAGAAATACTTGTTATTGCTCCTACTAAAGGAACCTATGAAAAATCGATTCACATAGTAAAAAAATATAAGTATACAAACATTGACGTTGTATTTGGTAACTTAAAAGAAGGAATACCACTCGCCGAAAAAAGTATTAACCATGGTACTAGAATTATCATAAGTAGAGGTGGAACTTACAATATGTTAAAAGAAACGTATAACATACCTATAGTTGAGATTAAAGTAGATGCTTATGATATTATAGAAAGCTATAAGGAAGTTAAAAATTCAAATGAACCATTTGGGATAATTGGATTTAATAATGTTATATATGGCTTTGATATTATAGAAGAAATATTGAATAAGAAAATAACGATGATTGAAATTGAAAAGGAAGAAGAAATTTATAATGCTATAGAAAAATATAGAAAAAAAGGCATCAATACATATATAGGTGATACTACTGTTGCACATATTGTTGAAAGACTTAATTGTAAGGGAATATTAATTGAATCTAGAGAAGAAAACATACTTAGAGCCATTCAACAAGCTGAACAAATACTAGACGCAACTAAAGATGAACAAAAAAGAAGATTACAGATAGAAGCTATGACAGATTTTGTACATGATGGAATAATAACAGTTGATAAAAATTTTAAAATCACATTATTTAATAAGAGTGCTGAAAAAATATTTGGTATAAAGAAAGAAAATGCACTTTATCATAATGTTATAGATATTATTCCAAATACAGTTTTACCTCAAGTAGTTGAAACCATGGAACCACAAATTGGTGAAATACAGAATATAGGAAGTACAAAAATCATCACAAATAGAGTTCCAATTATCGTTGATGGTCAAATTCAAGGGGCAGTTTCTACATTTCAAGACAGTAAGGAAATAAGTTCATTTGAACACACAATAAGAAGAAGTCTATTAAACAAAGGTCTCTCTGCCAAATATACATTTGATGATATAATCTATGCAAGTGAAAAAACAAAAGATTGTATAGAAGTTGCAAAAAAATATGCTTGTTATGATACTCCAATGATTATTACAGGGGAATCTGGTGTTGGTAAAGAGCTATTTTGTCAAAGTATTCATAATTATAGCAAACGTAAAAATGCTCCTTTTGTTGCTGTAAACTGTGCTGCAATACCTCCATCTTTAATAGAAAGTGAGTTTTTTGGTTATGAAGAGGGCTCATTCACAGGAGCAAGAAAAAAAGGAAAAACAGGTGTATTTGAATTGGCACATGAAGGAACAATTTTTCTCGATGAAATAAGTGAAATTCCAATTGAACTTCAAGGAAGATTATTAAGAGTCTTACAAGAAAAGCAAGTTATGAGAATTGGTGGTGATAAAGTTATTCCCATAGACGTAAAAATAATTTGTGCTTCAAATAAAGACCTAAAAGATATGATGCGTGATGGTTTATTTAGACGAGACCTTTACTTTAGAATAAATATATTAACATTGTACCTTCCTTCACTCAAAGAGAGAAAAGAAGATATAATAAAATTATCAGAATTTTTCATAAAAAAATATTCAGCTAAATACAATAAGATACCTTTAATTATCACTCCAAATATCAGACAAGCTCTTCTTGAAAAAGAATATGAAGGAAACATAAGAGAATTAGAAGGAATAATCGAGAGAGCTGTTATTATAGAATCATTTGATTCAATTTTATCAGAAAAATACAATAGTGAATGTGCAAATACTATAACTGATACAGATAAGGCTGATTTTAAATATAATAACTTAGACTTAAAAACACTAGAAAAAATATATATATACAAAGTCTATAATGAAAATAATAGAAACACTACAAAAACTTGTGAAATACTAAAAATCACTCGCTCTACCCTATGGAGAAAGTTAAAAGAAATCGAAAGTGATGTTTAAAAATAATACATATATAATATATCGAAACGTTTTATGTTTAATTTTAATACATAAAACGTTTATTTTTTTCTATTTAAAATTCTACTACATAATAAATAGATTATTTTTTTCGCTATATTTTTCCATATATTTTTTTTAATCTAAGTAATCTACAGTATTTTATACGAATATTAAAAATACTTATAAAAATTAAAACTATATGACACCTCTATTGGCATAGTAATTGCTTTTAAATACTTATATAAAAATTAAAAGGAGTGATACTAGATGCATATCTTAAAATCGGTGAAAAAGATACCAGGAGGACTTATGGTCTGTCCCCTGCTATTGGGAGCACTATTTAATACAGTATGTCCACAGGCTCTTGAAATTGGAGGATTTACAACTTCCTTATTTAAAACTGGTGCAATGAGTATACTTGCTCTATTTTGTCTATGTAATGGCGCTCAAATCAACATAAGACAAGCAGGCAAACCTTTGACTAAGGGCATAGTACTCACGGCAACAAAATTTATAATTGGTGCAGTACTAGGTATTATTGTTAGTAAATTCATTGGTCCTAAAGGCATAATTGGTATTACACCTCTTGCTATAGTTGCTACTATGACTAATTCAAATGGAGGTCTATTTGCTGCTCTTGCTGGTGAATATGGAGATTCTACAGATGTTGGTGCGATATCTATATTATCTCTAAATGATGGTCCATTTTTTACGATGCTTGCCTTTGGGGTAACTGGACTTGCAAATGTACCTATAGTAGCTTTATTTGCAGCACTCATACCAATACTACTTGGATTTATACTTGGTAATCTCGATGAAGATATACGAGAATTTCTTGCACCTGGTACAACATTATTAATACCTTTCTTTGCTTTTCCTCTAGGAGCTGCATTAAACTTTAACCAAATTATAACTGCTGGATTCCCTGGAGTTATACTAGGTCTTGCTGTAACTCTAATAACAGGTATGGGTGGATATTTTGTAATGAAACTTATACGTGCAGAACATCCAGCAGTAGGTGCAGCTACTGGTACAACAGCAGGTAATGCAGCTGGTACTCCTGAAGCTTTAGCCGCTATTGACCCTACACTTGCCACAATTGCGGCCGTTTCAACAGTACAAGTTGCTGCTGCTATCATTGTTACAGCAATATGTTGTCCAATGCTCGTCTCCTATTTGGATAAAAGAGAAAAAAGAAAAAAAGCTATTTTTAAAACAAATAAAAACATAGAAGTAAACTAATATTTTGAGGAGGTAAAAGTATGAACGCAATTATTCATGCAAATGAAAAAGACAATCTAGTTACATGTGTTAGACCTTTAGTTAAAGGTGAAAAAGTTTCAATTGATGGAAAATCTTATATAGTAAATGATAATATTCCTGTTTTTCATAAGATGGCTACAGAAGATGTAAAAAAAGGTGATGTTGTTTATAAATATGGCGAGATTATAGGAATTGCAACAGTTGACATAAAAACTGGTGACTATGTTCATGTACATAATATTGAAAGTACACGTGGTCGTGGAGATAAAAAATAGGAGGTAATAAAAATGAAATTAATGGGTTATTTAAGAGAAAATGGACAATATGGTATTCGTAATCATGTTTTAGTTATTCCAACATCTGTCTGTTCAAGTGAGACAGCCATAAGAATTGCAGCACTTGTTCCTGAAGCAATAGCTATCCCACATCAACATGGATGTTGTCAAATTGGCTCTGATATAGAGCTTACAGCAAAAACATTAATAGGATTTGGTAAAAACCCTAATGTAGCTGCTGTTTTAGTAATTGGCCTTGGATGTGATGGTATTCAAGCAAAAGATTTAGCATCTGAAATATCTACAACAGGAAAAAAAGTTGACTATGTTGTTATACAAGAATGTGGTGGAACACTAAAAGCAATAGCTAAAGGTGCTGAAATAGCAGGTCATATGGCTCGTGAAATATCAAAAGAAGTAAGAGTTGAATTTGATATGAGCGAAATTACATTGGCACTTGAATGTGGTGGCTCTGATCCAACAAGTGGAATCGCATCAAACCCTTCAATAGGAATTGCATCAAATCTTCTTATAGACGAAGGTGGAAGTAGTATATTAAGTGAGACTACAGAAGTAATTGGTGCAGAACATTTATTGGCTACTCGCTTTGAAGATGAAAACATGAAAGAAAAGTTTCTTAAATTTGTAAGTGATGTAGAAAAAAGAGCAATCACTATGGGAGAAGATTTACGCAGTGGTCAACCTACTCCAGGTAATAAAGCTGGTGGATTATCAACAATTGAAGAAAAATCACTTGGCTGTATGTATAAAGCAGGGGACAAACCATTCAAAGGTGCTCTTGAATATGCTGAGATTTTACCTTCAGATAAGAAAGGATTATATTTTATGGATACTCCAGGTCAAGATATAGATTCTATCACTGGTATGGTAGCAGGTGGTGCACAGATTGTAATCTTCTCAACTGGTAGAGGTACTCCAACAGGAAGCCCAATTTCACCAGTTATTAAAATTACTGGAAACAGTGATACATACAACAAAATGATAGATAATATTGATATAAATGCAGGTAGAATTATAACAGAAGGTGCTAAAATTAAAGATATAGGTAAAGAAATATTCGATGAAATAGTAGAAGTATGTAATGGCAAACACACTAAAGCTGAAAGCCTTGGTCATAGAGAATTTGGTATTTACAGAATTTCATCTACATTCTAGTTTGTAATAAATATAAGGTATTGTTTTATAAATTCAATATTTATGCAGAGACTATAAATTAAAAATCCTTTATAAATGTTTTTTCAACCCCAAAAAGAACTGTATCAAAATAGTTAAAATAATTTTGAAAACAGTTCTTTTTTTATTTATAAAATATTATAACTCATAACAATATTATTTAATTAAATTCCAGTATAAATTATAAGAATATCTTCCCTACTTTTTAAAAGAATCTACATAAGAATAAGCGTAAAAATAAAATTTAGCGCCTTCACAGATATAAATATTTGGTATAATATGTCTGAGAGGAGTCTTCTTTGTAAGCCAATAAAAGATGGAGGATGGAATATAAAAAATGTATACTAAAAGCGCACAAAATAAAAAAATAATAATTACTTTATTGCTAACTCTTATTATAATTGTGTCCTTAGTTTGTATTACTTTTGTTATGACACTACATAAAGTAACTCATAGTGAAACAGAACGCTATCTTACAGAAATCTCAGAGAGTGTCTCCACTACAATTAATGTAAAATGTAAAAGTATATTTAAAATATTATACTCTATAGGGGATACTTATTTTCAGTTTAGTGATAACAATAAAAATGTCACTGAATATTTATCTAAAAAATCAAAATTATTGGAGTTTGATTGGTTAGGTATTGTCAATTCTAATGGGAGTTTTATAGGCACTGATGAAAGTACAGGTAATGTTAAAGGACAATATTTTTATAGAAAAGCTCTTCAAGGTGAAGAGACAATTACTCCAATCAAATCTCAATCTGGTATATATGGAATTTTATATTCTGTACCACTTTATAAAAATGATAAAATAGTCGGAGCTGTTACTGCTTGGAATACTCTTGATACTATGAGAACTTTACTAAGCGTGGAAAGTTTTGGTGGTGAAGGATTTTCTCAAATCATTGACAAAAATGGAAATTTTATTGTAAGTTCAGACAACAAAAACGCGCCAAAAAATGTTGTAAACTTTTTCGACACAATTAAAAAACATGGAAGCTATACTGGTAAAAATACTCTTGGAGAAATGAAAGCAAACTTAAAAGAGAACAAAAAAGGTTCTATGTACTTTACATTGGATGATGGTATTTATAAAGCAATGCACTATGTTCCTCTGGAAGAAGAAAATCTATACCTACTTTCAATTGTTCCAGTAAAAGTAGCAAATGCACAGTTTGATTTACTTCTAAAAAAAGTAGTTTTTATCAACATTTTAATTATTATATTATTTTTATTACTTATCATATCAATTATATTTATAAATCGCAAAAATAGAGAACAACTTATAAAAATCGCCTATGTAGACCCTGTAACTAAAGGCTATAGTAAGGCACGTTTTGATATGGAAGCTAAAGAAATCATACAATCATCTTCATCAGGAACCTATTCATTAGTATCTATAAATATTCAGAAGTTCAAACTTATTAATGATTCTTTTGGTAGTGACGCTGGAGATAAAACATTAAAATACATACATGATGTAATTGCTAATTATTTGGAACGAAAAGAATTACTTTGTAGAGTTTCTAATGACCAGTTTAATATTCTTATTAAAACTATTTCACAGAAAGAAATTCTTAAGTACATAGAAAATATTACAAACGATATTAACAGTTTTAATAAAGATAAAGAATGTAAATATTTCATAGCTCTTTCTATAGGCGTCTATAAAATTGATGACCCAAATATACCACTAGTATCAATTCAAGACCGTTCAAATGTAGCACGAAAAAATATTAAAGGAAATGCTGTAAATCATCCACTTTACACATGTGTATTTTATAGTGATTTAGAACGTTTGAGAATGCTTAAAGAAAAAGAAATGGAAAATAGAATGGAAGAAGCATTAGATAATAATGAATTTGTAGTCTACCTCCAACCTAAGGTAGACCTTAAAAACAATAATATTGTAGGTGCAGAAGCGTTAGTACGATGGCAAGACCCAGATAAAGGTCTTATTCCACCAAATGATTTTATTCCTTTCTTTGAAAAGAATGGCTTCATCATCAAACTTGACCATTATGTGTTTGAAAAATCATGTGCCATGATACGAAAATGGATAGACAATGGAGAAACTCCAATACCTATTTCAGTTAATTTTTCACGTGCCCATTTAAATAATAAAGATTTTTTGAAAAAATACAAAACAATTCGTGATAAATACGATGTTCCTGCTAAACTTTTGGAAATCGAATTAACTGAAACACTTGTATTTGATAACTTACAAATGTTACTCAATGTAATAGACCAAATCCATGAGGAAGGTTTTCAATGTTCACTAGATGATTTTGGAAGCGGATATTCTTCACTTAACATGCTAAAAGAAATAAAAGTCGATACTCTAAAACTTGACCGAGCATTTTTTAGTGCTCCCAATGCAGATAATATATCTGAAAATCATGTAATAGAATCTGTAGTTGAACTGGCAAAAAAATTAAATATGAATAGTATATCGGAGGGTGTTGAAACAATCTTACAGATGGAATATCTAAAGAAAATTAATTGTGATATGATACAAGGATATGTTTTTTCTAAACCTATACCTCAAGAAATATTTGAAAAAATGGCTTTTGGAAAAACACTAGATGAAGTCAATACAAGCGATGCCATAAAATAATAGCCTGTCTCTATAAAATGATTTTAATCATTTTGAGACAGGACTTTTTATTTTTCAATATTTTAGGCTTGATTCATCTTAAATTCTCTTCTTAAGAACAATAATACAATTATCATAGCAATAAAATCTGCAATTGGCTGTGCTAACCAAACCCCATCTAAATTAAATCGAATTGGAAGTACAATAATCAATGGTATAAATAAGATAAACTGTCTCAAAAGAGTCAAAAACATAGAATGTTTAACTTTACTTACACATTGAAAATACACAGGTCCAACAATAGAAATCCCCATTATAGGCAAGGTGATTAAATTTATATTTATACCTCTTACAGCTATTTCCATTAGATTTGAATCTTTGTTGAATATGCCAACAAATACTTCAGGAAATACCTGCACTACTAAAAATCCAAAAGATAATATAACTATAGATACTAAGATAGACAGTATTAGGGTTTTCTTTGCACGGTCAAATTGCTTTGCTCCATAATTATATGATATTATAGTTTGCATACCTTGATTTAGACCAAATACAGGCATCATAAACATCAACAAAATAGATGTAAGAGCTGTCATAGCTCCAATAGCCAAATCTCCACCATAAACCTTTAGAGAATTATTAGTAAGTACATGAGTTATACTTATCGCTACTTCCATTGCAAATGGTGTCATACCTATTGCAAATATTTTTTTTGTTATATTTATATCTAATTTTAAATTGTATTTTTTTAATTTTAAATTAGATTTCCCTCTTATAAAATAATGTGCTACCCAAATAAATACCACGACTTGACAGAGTACAGTTGCTATAGCTGCACCTTTTATACCTAAGTTAAACACAAATATGAATATTGGGTCTAATATCAAATTTAGTATACAACCTACTATCATTGTTCTAGCTGCTAACTTAGGATTTCCCTCTGCTCTAATTGCATTATTTAAAGAAAATGCAATTAGATTAAATGGAGTTCCAAGCAATATAACACTCATATAGTCTTTTGCATAAGATATTGAATCTTTGCTTGCTCCCAAAAGAAAAAGTATGTCTTCTAAAAAAACTAATCCTAATACAGTTATAATTATAGATATAATTATAGATAGTGTAAGGGTATTACCCAATATTTTTTCTGCTTCTTTCTTATTTTTTTCTCCTAACTTTATAGATAAGCTTGTACTAGCACCTACTGATACTAACATTCCAAAAGCTATTATTAGTGTAAATACTGGCATAGTTACACCAAGTCCTGCAATAGCTATAGACCCAACTCCTTCCATAGAGCCAATAAAAGCTCTATCTACTACATTGTAAAGTGAAGTTACCATCATCGCTATTATTGCAGGTATTGAATACCTAAATAATAAAATCCATATTTTTTCATGTCTTAATGCTTCTTGATTTTCCATGTTGTCACCATTTATACCATGTCATAAGTTATACAAATTGGTTTATTTGTCCTTGGGTCTGTTGCTATTTCTGCATCGATATTAAACAACTCCTTTAGATTATCTTTTGTCATAACATCGTACGCATTACCTTGACAAACTATCTTACCTTTCTTAATACCTATCATGTGGTCAGCAAATCGTGCTGCGTTATTAAGTTCATGTATTACCATGACAATAGTTCTTCCTTGTTTTTTGTTTAATTCATCTAATAATTTTAGTATTTCTAATTGATGAGCTAAATCTAAATATGTTGTAGGCTCATCTAATAAAAGTATATCAGTCTCTTGTGCCAAAGCCATAGCTATCCATGCTCTTTGTCTTTGTCCTCCTGATAAATCTTCCATACTTCTATCCTTAAACTCTGAAATTCCAGTAACCTCTAAGCTCCAATTTACAATATCTCTGTCTTCTTTACTAGAATTTCCAAATCCACTTTTATGAGGGAATCTTCCATATGAAATTAGCTCTGAAACAGTAAGACCACTAGGAGCTTGAGGACTTTGTGGAAGTACAGCCATACTTTTCGCTATCTCCTTAGATTTTTTCTTATATATATCTTCTCCATTTATATATATACTTCCATTTTTAGGACTAATAATTCTTCCTATTGTTTTAAGTATTGTAGACTTTCCACAACCATTAGCCCCTATTATAGTAGTTATCTTTCCTTTTGGTATATTTAAATTTAAATCTTTTATAATATCTGTATTTCCATATGATACATTTAGATTTTTAGTATTTATACAATTCATAACAACACCCTTTCCTAATCATTTGCCAACATTAAATAAATAAAGTATGGTACTCCTATTATAGAGACAACTATACCTACTGGTATTTCTATAGGAGCAAGAATATTTCTAGATATAGTGTCTGCCACTAAAAGTAATAATGTACCTATCAACGCTGATACTGGTATTAGTCTTTTATGTCTTGGACCTATTATCTTTCTTCCTATGTGTGGTGCTATTAAACCTAAAAACGAAATACTCCCTGCTACGGATGTTGATACACCAGATAAAATCACTGCATATATTATGAGTCTTCTTCTTTGCTTCTCTACATCTACACCAAGACTTGTAGACACTTCATCACCTAAGTTCAAGACATCTATATACTTAGCCTTATACATAGTTATTCCCATAAAAATCACTATAAATGGAAGTACAGCTATTACATATTTCCAACTAGTTCCCCAGATGCTACCTGATGTCCATACCATAACTCTATTAAATTCTTGTGTTGTAAATTTTAATTGAAATATCGTCAAAATTGAAGTAAAAGCGATATTTACGCCTATACCAATTAGTAGTAACCTTGATGAATTTATTCCACCTTTCCATGCAAGAGAATATATCAAAAATGCTCCAAACAAAGCTCCTACAAGTGCAACAACTGGCATTGTAAATACAGTGAGATTACTCATGCCTTCATAAACATTACCATTCATAAGATATATATAAACAACTACAAATAATGCTGCTCCTGAATTTATACCCAAAATTCCAGAGTCAGCCAAATCATTCTTTGTAACTCCTTGAAGTATTACACCTGCTGTTGATAATGCTGAACCAACCAATAACGCTATTATTATTCTTGGTAATCTCAGTTTAAATATTGCAATTTCATGATTACGCTGACCTTGACCTATAAAAGTCTTTATAACATCCATTGGTTCTATAGAAAATGAACCTAAATTTAAACTAACTAGAAAAGCAATAAAAATAAGTACCATCAAAATTGATATAACAAGTAAAGTTTTAGAATTTGTTTTTATAATATTTTTCATAGCACCTATTTATTCCCCTTTCTAACAAGATATATAAATATTGGAACTCCTATAAGAGCAGTTATAGAGCCAACTGGAGTCTCATATGGAGGATTTATCATTCTACTTAATATATCCGTATATACAAGTAGCACAGCTCCTAGAACCAAAGAACTTGGTATTATATACTTATAATCTGAGCCTACTATTCCTTTAGCTATCTGAGGAACTATGAGACCTATAAAAATAATATTACCTGATACTGAGACAGATGCTCCAGTCATTAATATTACTAAGACTATACATATAAACCTAACAATGTCAGTTTTTTGTCCTAGCCCTATTGCCACTTCTTCTCCAAGACTTAGGATAGTTATTCTTGGGGCCATAATCATAGATAGTATAAATCCAATACCTCCAACTATAAATAATAGCTTTATACCTTCCCACGTCACGCCTACAAGTCCTCCTGATATCCAAAAACTTAATTGCTGAGATAGATTAAAGTACATGGATATTGCAGATGCCAAAGAAATTAACAATGTTCCAAGAGCTACCCCTGCAAGAGCTAATTTTACGTTATTAACTCTTCCTCTTGATTTGGAACTTATAAAATATATAAATAAACCACTTATACTTGCTCCAATAAATGCAAATATCATTATGCTAAAGCTCCCATGTATAAGTTTAGGAAATTTTTGTTGAAGTACTAATGATATTGCAATTGCAAATGTAGCTCCCTGTGTAATTCCTATAACAGAAGGTTCAGCTATAGGATTTCTTGTTATTCCTTGCATTATAGCACCTGAAACTGCTAAAAATCCTCCAACAAGTGCTGCTGCTATTGCCCTTGGAAGTCTAACATCCTTCACTATTCTCATATTTATTCCATCTTCCATATTTGTCAAACTACTTATAACAGTCGATAGATTCATATCTTTAGCCCCAATAGTTATGGATAATACAATTCCAAATACAAGCGCAACTATACTTATTAATATCAACGAATAAGTCAGATTTTTTTTACTAAGTGTAGTCAATTATCCTACCTCCTTTTCCCTTTTAATTGTTAGTACAGTAATATTCATTAGGTATTTTATAATTTTAAACTTATTAAAAATAGGTGTGAAAAATGAACATCATTATCTCACACCTAATAAGTTAAGAATTACTTTGTTAATTCATTTTTAACTGATTCTAATAACAACTCTTTTCCAATTGGATTATATGATTGGCTGAAAAATGGAGCTGCATCAAGTATTGTTACGTTTCCATCTTTTACTGCTCTTATTTGAGCCCATATAGCACTATTTTCTAAATCTTTTTTATCTGATTCTGTAGCTATCACAATTATATGGTCTGCATCTATATCTGTAAGACCTTCCATACTTACCATTGGTAATGTTATTCCATCTTGCTTTGGCATATTTTTAGGTCTAGCTAATTTCATATCATCATTAATTAAAGTTCCAATTCCTCCATCACTAAACACCATAAATTGCCCTGAACTTGCTAACACTGGTAAATAAGTTTTTTCTCCATTTTTTTCTACAACTTCTTTACCTAGTTTTGTAGCTTTTTCATCATACTTTTGTAACCAATCCTTAGCTTCGTCTTCTTTATCAAATATTTTTGAAACATCAGTTAACTTACTTCTCCAGTCATTTGCATAATCTTTCATCATGACTACAGGAGCTATTTCTTTTAATTGGTCATAGATTTTTTCTTGTCTTTGACTCATTATTATTAAATCTGGATTTGCTTCTAATATAGCTTCCATATCCATAGTATCCATCATAGAGTGACCTACTATCTTTACATCTTTAAGTTCTTCTCTTATGTAACTTGGTAATTTATCAGTTTCATATGAGTCTATATTTGCTGTTGCAATAGGTGTATAGCCAGCTATTAATAATTCCTCACTACTTCCTGATATATCAACTATTTTTTTAGGATTTGATGGTATCTTCACCTCTCCCTTAACAGATTGTACAACTCTTGTATCTGATTTTTCTTTATTATCTGTGTTACTATCTGAACATGCTGTAACAAGTACTAACGTAGTTATAATAGATATAAATATTGCTAATGATTTTATTTTTTTCATGATTATTTCTCCTACTTGTTTATTATACTTATATGATATTGATTATCATAAGCACATATTTATTATAGCATTTTTCTAGTTTTAGTCAATATTATTTTGCAAAAGGATAAAAATTCCTAATTAATCTTAATTATATATACTACAGATAAGGTTTTCTTTTATTTAACAATAAATTTTATACCTGTTTTTTATGTAAATATAATAAATAGAATGACTTTTCAGTTAAACAATGATAAAATGCAAGGTACAAAACAGTAATTTAGTAAGGAGGATTTAAATCGTGGTACATTTAGTATATTGTGATAATGCAGGGAAAAAAGGAGAAAAGGTCTTAGACAAAATTTTAGCGGGAACGAAGACGATGGTAATTAGAGGTGCTGCTGGTAGAAAAATACCACATAGCAGAGTATTTCAAGGAGAATTACTTTATTTTATGGAAAAAGGAACTTCAAAAATTTCTGCAAAGGCTACTGTTAAAAAAGTAGACAACTATGTTAAATTAACAGAAGACGAAATTTGCAAAGTTCTAGATGAAAATCAATCAAAATTAAATTTATCCGAAAAGCAAAAAATTCGTTGGCATAAAAAGTGTTTATGCTTGGTTGAGTTTGAAAACGTTCAAGAAATAACACCTCTTGATTTCGACCACCAAGGGAATATGGATGATTGGCTTATTATTGAAAAAATTGAAGATGTAGTTGTTGGTACTAGTATACCTTACAATTACGAGAAATCTAAATTTTAAAATATTAATAAAATAATAAGAGATTCCTAAGTTATAACTTTTAAATTTATTCTAATAAAAAAGAGTGTCTTTAATAATTATAGAAATTATTAAAAACACTCTTTCATAATAGTTAAATTAGACTACTTGCTTTCCAATCTTTCATACAAATCTACAAATTCTTCTGCTAGTTGTTGAAAGTTCATAGATGTCATTAAATGGTCTTGTGCATGAACTAATATAACACTCATTTCAGTTTTATTACCACTAGCTTCATTTTGTATTAATTCTGTCTGGAATTTATGTGCTTTATGAATTGATTCTTTTGACTTTTCAATGCACGCTCTAGCATCATCTATATTTCCGTTCTTTGCTTCTTTTATAGCTTCAAAAGCTAGACCTTTTGCATCACCTGCAAATCCAATTATTCCAAAAGATATTTCTATCATCTTCTCATCCATCTGTATTACCTCCTAAATATCTCTATAGCTTGATATGACTAATCCATTTTCTCTCAAAAACTCTCTGACTTTTTTAGATGTAAGTATTTTGTGCTCTTTCGTTCTATCAATTGCATAAGATGTAGAATTTAAAATATAATCATCTAAAAAAGCTGGGTGAGACATAATATCCACTACATCATACTTCATTATTTCTTCTATATTTTTTATAAAATATTCTTCACTCACATTTTCTTTATAAAAGCTATCTATTAATGGAACTATTTTTGAATACTCTAAATCGTATTCAAAACCTCCTCTTATTGGAAGATTATACTTATTTACAATTTTCTCTATTATTGGTTTTAAATTTACTAAAGTATGAATATGATGATGACTATCTAAATGAGATATGTCTATTCCAAGTTCTTTTACTCTATCTATTTGAGCACAAAGTTCTCTATAAATCTCGTCATAATCCATTTTTTTAATAATTTTGTCTGTAATTCTTCTAATAAAAAAACCTTCTTTATCAACAATAGTTTTTAAGTTAGACAATAATGGTCTACCACAACTTAAAGTCATATGAACTCCACAATTTAAATCTCTATTTTCTTTAAGTAGCTTTACTCCATGTTCTACACCAGGCATATTTGCCATCATAGATGTAGACTTAACTATTCCATTATTATGAGCTGATATTATACCATAATTCACAGCTTCGCAATATCCAAAGTCATCTGCATTTATTATAATTTTAGTCATACCATAACCTACTTTCTATAAACTATCTATTAAATCTAGGAAGATAATCTTTATGAGCTTCTAACATTTCATCTAATATAGTTTTTGCCAAATCATCAGATGGAATCAATGGGTTTATACAAAGTGCCAATAGAGCAGAATCATAATCTCCATATACAGCTGCTTTGGCTGCTAAAACTTCAAATGACTTAATTTGACTTACTAACCCATGTACAGAATCTGGTAAATATCCTATACTTAATGGTCTTGGTCCATTTTTTGTTATTACACTACTTACTTCTACTGCCTGCTCATCTTTAAAGTCTCTTATAGCCCCATTATTTAATGTATTAACTACTTGGATGTCTTTTTTATCATTGTATATAGAACTTATTAGATTACAAGCAGCATCACTATAATAAGCTCCTCCTCTTTTTTCAAGTTGAGGTGGTTTTATATCTAGTTTTTCATCTTTATATAATTCAAATAATTGTTCTTCTAATTCTTTAACCACTTGACCTCTAGCTTTTCCCTCTTTAAACTCTAATAACTCATCTTCAAGCATTTCTTTAGTTTTATAATAATATCTATGATATGGGCAAGGTATAGCACCTAAAGATTTTATAAAATCAGCATTAAAATCAATTGCCTTTATATTTTGCATACTTATATCTGCTTTAACAAACTTATCTATTGCTTCATTTGTAACATCTTCTCCATCTAAAGCTACATTAAGACCATAAACCATATGATTAAGACCTGCAAAATCCATACTTATTCTATCACTTTCTACATTGAATAGTTTAGCTACATCATTTTTTAAATGAATTGGGACATTGCATAGACCTATATATTTTTTAAAGTTAGTGTATTTGAATACAGCTTCTGTTATTATTCCTGTTGGATTTGTAAAGTTCACCATCCATGCATTTGGACATAATTCTTCCACATCTTTTATTATATCAAATATAACTGGTATTGTACGAAGAGCTTTAAACAACCCACCTGCACCATTAGTTTCCTGTCCCATAACTCCATGAGATAAAGGAATAGTTTCATCTTTAATTCTTGCATCTAAAAGGCCTACTCTGAGTTGTGTTGTTACAAAATCTGCGTCTTTTAAAGCTTCTCTTCTATCTAAAGTAAGATTTATTTTCATATCTATTCCAGCTTTTTTTACCATTCTTTTAGCTAGATTCCCTACTATATCTAGTTTTTCTTTTCCATCTTCTATATCTACAAGCCATAATTCCTTTACAGGTAGCTCCTTATATCTATTTATAAAACCTTCTACAAGTTCAGGAGTATAACTTGAACCTCCTCCAATTGTAACTATTTTTAGCCCATTTTTCATCTCATTATACCATCCTTACTTATAATTTAGTATATATTACAGAACTTTATCTGTTTATTGTTGAATAAAATTACCTAGTTGTTAATTTTTGTTAATTTTTTAGCTTCCATTTTTTCAGATGCTATAACAAATGGAATGTATATTAATATTGACAATATTAAATTAAATAGTGCTAAAGCTCCTCCACTCCAGTCACCTGTGGCCATTGCTCCACCTAATATAGGAGGTGTTACCCAAGGTATTTTAGGTAAAATTACTGGTGCTACTAATCCAAAATCTATTGCTAAATATGATACAGCACTACACACTACTGGTGCAAGTACAAATGGAATCATAAAAATAGGATTTAAAACTATTGGAAGCCCAAATATTAATGGTTCTCCTATATTAAATATTGCTGGAGGTCCCCCTAACAATATCATCTCTTTACGTCTTCTTCCTGCTATTAATAAAGCTACAACTAATCCTAATACCATTCCTGAACCACCTAAATACACAAATGCATCAAAGAATGAACCTGCAAGTACATGATATCCTTCAGTTGCACCTGCTTGAGCTAAGGCAGCGTTTTCTCCACCTAATTTCATAAGTATTGTTTCTGTAAAAGGAAGTGCTATATTTGCACCATGAAGACCAACAGTCCAAAGTATATGAATTATAAATGCAATAAGCATTGTAGAACCTAAACTATCAGCTACGTTTGATAGTGGTGCTCCTAAGTAAGTATTCAAAATATCTGTTAAGAAACTTCCATCTGAAAGCATTTTTATAAATATTCCTATTACAGTAAATATCATTATAGTTAACATTCCTGGTATTAACTTTGCAAATGAGCTTGAAACTGCTGGTGGAACTCCATCTGGCATTTTTATAGTTAATTTCTTTACTTTAGATAATCTTACAAATATCTCAGCAGATAATAACCCTATTAATATAGAAGAGAAGAGTGCTGCTGTTCCTAAGTAAGTCTGTTGTATCATTCCCCATCCTTCAACTGCGCTAGTACCACCTTCTGGAACTATCTTACCAATTTGTGGAGCCATTATAAAAAATATAGATAGTGCTATAAGACCAGCTTGTAATCCATCACTTTCATAAGACTTTGCTAGGAAATAGGCAACACCTATTACTAAAAATACTGCCATCGTACCTATAGCTCCCCACCAAAGGTCTTCTCCAAACATAGTCCAATTTTCTCCAAATATACTTGCCATCAGATTTTTATACGCTTCTAATGGCAAGTTGTTTATCAATGTTCCCAATGCACCTACCATAGTTATAGGTATCATTGCTATAAATGCATCCCTTACTGCTACTAAGTGCCTTTGAGCCCCTACCTTTGCAGCTACAGGCACTATATATTTATCCATAAATGACATGAATTTTTCCATTTTACATCCTCCAGTACAATTTTATTTTGAATTATTTAATTCTACTGCTCTATCTAGGACAGCTTTCCCATTACATCTTCCATAATCCATCATATTTATAACTTCTACTGGAATATTATGTGGTTTTGCCATTTCAGTTGCTTTTCCTAATACATATCTAACTTGAGGTCCTAAAAGTAAGACATCACAATTTTCTATTTCATTTTTTAAGTTCACTTCTGATATAGCCCATATTTTTGCTTCTATACCGTTTTCCTTCGCGACATCCTCCATTTTTGTAACCAATAAACTAGTTGACATCCCTGCTGAACAAGCTAACATTATTTTTATCATTTTCTTACCTCCAAATTAGAATTTATTAAGTATCTTTTTAAGTCACAATATCTTTAAATTATACATTTAAAGTGTCCTTATTTATTAATTTTTATTTTAATGTATATATTTTATTTTTAAATGTATATACATTTATTTCTTGATATTATTATATATCAAATGTATATACATTTCAAGAAAACTTTTTCATTTTTTCTTAATTTTTATTCGACAACAGCACTTAAAGTTAAAGTATATCCATGATGATATGTGTGTGAGTATTCAAAAACCTCACTATTTTGTAACTTACAAACTTGATTTATATATAAAAGTGCTTCTGGCTCTTCAATCTTTAAATTAGTCATACATTCCTCATTTGATATTACAGCTTGTACTTCTCTCTCTGACATAGCTATTTTATATCCACATACTTCTTCTACAAAATTATAAAGTGAATTTTCACAATGAATCTTATTTAAATTTGGAAATAACTTAACTGGCATATATGTAATCATATATGAAACCCTTGTTTCATCTGCCAATCTTACTCTTTTTATCTCCCATACATTTTCTCCTAAGCTAATGTTCAATTTACTTGATAATTCTTCATCTGCTTGAACTATTTCAAGAGATACCAATATATTAGATACTTTATAACCTTTATTTTCCATCTCCTTAGTAAATCCACTTACAGAAGATATATTATCGTATATTTTATTTGCGAGCACTATACTTCCTACACCTCTTTGTCTAGTTATATAACCTTCCTTAACTAGATTATTTAATGCTGACCTTACAGTCATTCTAGTCACATTAAATTCTTCGCTTAATTGCTTTTCAGATGGGATTAAATCCCCTTCTTTCAAACTATCTGAATTTATTAGTTCTCTTACATGATTTTCTATAACTTTATAAATTGGTTCTTTCATTTAATTCACTCCTCATCAATTCGAACTTTTATATGATAAGTTAATTTTATATACAAATAAACAAAATGTCTATACATTTAATACAAATTAAATTTTATTTAGATACCTTATATAATTTCCCAAGTTTAAGCAGATATATAAATAAACTTATCATTAATATTCCCTTTAATATACTTGATAGTGTTATACTCCACCAAACACCATTTAATCCTAATATTTCTGGTCTAGATATAAAATAAGCTAATGGTACTCTTGCACCAGTCAATACAGTAACTATTATAGAAGGTATATAGGTTCTTCCTAACCCTTTAAAAGCTCCTGTTGTTATTATTTCCAAACACATAAAAAATTGAGAGTATCCTAATATTTTAAGATACATCGCTCCTTTTTCTATTGCTTCACTTTCATCTATAAAAACAGAAAAAATACTTCCACCTGCAAATATCAATACTAAGGTTGTCATTATTCCAAGTATAGAAGATACAATTATAGCTATTTTACATCCTTTATTTATTCTAGAGTACTTTTTGGCTCCATAATTTTGTCCAACAAAGCTTCCTAATGCAACAGCCAATCCTTCAGCAGTCATCCATGATATTGCTTCTATTTGTGACCCTACTTTTTGCACTGCAACTGCAACAGGTCCCCATGAAGCTACTATTACACCAAGTAACATTGAAAATATTGTAAACATTCCACTTTGTATAGCTACAGGAAAACCTAATTTATATAGCACTTTATAGTATTTAAGTTCTATTTTTCTGAAGATTTTTATCTTAAAATACTCCTCTTTACTCTTAAATATTATATATAGAAAACACGTAGTAACTACTATTTGTGCAAATACAGTAGCAATAGCAGCCCCTGCAACTCCAAGTTTTGGAGCAGGTCCCCATCCAAAAATTAGCACAGGGTCAAGTATAATATTGGTTATTAGGCCTATTGTATTGATGCAAAAAGGTGTTCTACTATTCCCAAGTCCATTGAAAATTGCTGTAAATACTGGATTGATAAAATAAAATACCATACCTAAAGCTACTATTATTAAATATTGTCTGGACATAGATATAACTTCTAAATCTCCCAATCTGAAAAACCCTATTAGTTGTTTATTGAGTACTATCAAAACCATAGTATACATTATTGCCAACATAATATTTATTTCTACTGCTGATTTTATATATGATTTAGTTGTGCTTATATTATTTTCTCCTATACTTTGTGCTACCTTTACTTCCCCACCTACTTTTGAAATCATAATAAATGCCATTGCAAGCCATGGAAAAAATCCAGCTGTCCCAACTGCGGCTACTGCTTTACTTCCAGCTTTACCAACCCATATCATGTCTATCATATTATATCCCATTTGTATAAATGAAGTCCCCATTATTGGAAGTGATAGTCTAAGTAACTTTTCAGTAATCCTTCCTTCTGTTAAATCAAGTCTATTTTTCATTTTCCACCTCTGTCTTTATAATCTATCATGTGTTATTTCTCTATAACAGTATACTTAACACTTTGGATATTTACATTATTATTTCCAATCATGAATACAAATTTTACTCTATACAATATACCCTATTTATAAAAATTTAATTATAATAATCATTTTTAATAGTTTAATATAAATCATAGGTCTATATAGCTTCAAAATTTATCAACTCTAGAAAAATACTACAGTGTTTGTCTTTGACTTATGGCAATATATATAATTATATCCCTATATCACTATTATAGTTCTTATTTTAATATCAGTTAAGCAAGTATATCAAAATCACTAGCAAACTTGTTATATAAGCTAAGATGCTCCACTATGTTTTCCAAATATTGACAAGATTTTTTTGGGTTGATATACTAATACTTAAAATATTTTAAATTCGTGTGAGGTGAAGCAATGAACATAAATGAATATATTAAAGACTCTGTTTTAGTTTTTGATGGTGCAATGGGTACATACTATTCTAAACTAAAAAATAGTCCTTTCAATTGTGAAATGGCCAATATAAACGATTCATCTACAATATTATCTATACACAAGGAATATATAAAAGCTGGATGTATGGCTATTAAGACAAATACTTTTGCAGCAAATGAAACACTTCTAGAGTGTGATTTTAAAACGGTCAAAGATATTATAAAAAGTGGCTATGAAATTGCATTAGAGGCAACAAGAAATACAGATGTATTTATATTTGCTGATATTGGCCCAATACCTGCTCTAAATGATAGAGATTTGTTACCTGATTATAAGAAAATAGTAGATGTATTTTTAGAAATTGGAGCAACTAATTTTCTATTTGAAACATTTAGTAGTGATGAATATTTACCAGAAATCTCAAGTTATATAAAGGAAAAACAACCAAACGCATTTATCTTAACAGAATTTGCAGTTAATCCAGAGGGCTTTACTAGGCTTGGAAAAAGTGGAACTAATATCTTTAAATCTATTTCCAAGGACAAAAATATTGATGCATTAGGATTTAATTGTATCTCTGGTCCCCACCATTTATTACATTTTATAAAGACACTTGATATTAATGACAATATAGTTTCTATTATGCCTAATGCAGGCTATCCAACTATTATCAATAATCGTACATTTTTTGAAGATAACTCAGACTATTTTTCAGAACAGATGCTAGAAATATTAAATCAAGGAGTTCATATACTAGGTGGATGCTGTGGTACAACACCTGAATTTATTAAAAAGACTGTTGAAATAATAAATTCTTCATACAAAGGCAATGTTGACATAAAAAATGATATTTCTCCAAAAGAAAAAATTAAATCTGTAACAAAAAACGAGCTCTTAGAAAAGCTTGCTGTAGGTAAAAAAATTATAGCAGTTGAACTAGACCCTCCTATTGATACAGATATTGATTTTTTTATGAATAGTGCTGAAAAACTAAAAAACTATGGAGTTGATGCAATAACAATTGCTGACTGCCCTATAGCAAGAGCAAGAGTTGATAGTAGTTTATTAGCTTGCAAAATAAAGAGAGAATTAGACATCACCCCTATACCACATATGACATGTAGGGATAGAAACATTAATGCTACAAAAGCTCTTCTTTTAGGATTAAATATTGAAAACATAAACAATGTGTTAGTAGTAACTGGGGACCCTATACCTTCTGCTGAAAGAGATGAAATAAAAGCTATGTTTAGTTTCAACTCCTCTATACTAGCAAATTACATAAAAACTTTAAATGAAAATACCTTTAATACGCCATTTAATATATTTGGAGCTTTAAATATAAATGCAACAAACTTTGATTCTCAACTTAAGCATGCTAAGATTAAAATAGAAAATGGAGTTACTATGTTTTTAACTCAACCAGTTTTAACAGAACAAGCTCTATTAAACTTAAAAAAAGTTAAGGAAATACTTCCTGCAAAGATATTGGGTGGAATTATACCTGTAGTAAGTTACAAAAATGCTTGTTTTATGAATAATGAAATTTCAGGAATTACTGTCTCACAAGAAATTATAGATATGTACAAAGACGCTTCAAAGGAAGAAGCTACTAAACTTGCTATCAATATATCAACTCAAATAGCAAAAGAAATTGAACCTTATGTAGATGGTTATTATATCATTACACCATTTAAAAGAATTGACATAGTATGTGATATATTAGCAGGTATTGACAAATAAAATAATTATAATACAAATACTATTAAGATATTATAATGTTTATTTATTAAAGTATAGTGTAATTCTAGAAAGCCTTGTATTTGAATCCTTTAAGCTAAATTATAGATTGTAATTTTTAGATGATTTTGATAATATATATGTATATTATGGTAATATTTATAGCTATACATTAATTATGAGGAGATTTTGTGAAACATTTTTTCACAAAAAATTTGGGATATGGAAATAAATAAAAAATTCAATAGAGTTGATATGCAAGTTTCAATACTTACTGCAATTATTGTAATAATTTCTTCTTCATGTGTTTATTTTTTTAATTATGCACTCACTTATAATGATATGATTTATACTTTAAGTGAGAGGTCAAGACATATATATAAATATGTAGAAAAAAATCTTGACAAAGATACCTTTATTGAAATTAATTCTGAAAAAGACCACTCAAAAGAGTCTTATAAAAGTGCTAAGGTGCTATTGGAATCTGTAAAAAATACTACTGGAGTTATGTACCTATACACTGCAAAAAAAACAAAAGACAACTCCTTGGTATATGTTGTTGATGGTTTAGATTCATCTAGAAGTGATTTTAGAAATGCTGGTGATTTGATAGAAAAAGAGATTTGGGGTGACCTTAACAAAGCACTAGATAATAATATATTGCTACCTAAAAAAATAAAGAAAACGTCCTGGGGACACATATTTATATCGTATTTTCCTATCCATAATGATGCCGGTAAAGTCGTTGGAGTAATGGGAATTGAATTTGAAGCAAAACATCAATACAATACTTTTAGATTTATAAGTATAGTTACTCCTTTTATAGCTTTATTAACTTGTTTAATATCCGCATTAGTAGCAGTAATCCTATTTAAACGTATATCTAATCCTACATATACTGATTTTGCCAATACTGATTATCTAACAGGCTTAAAAAATAGAAATGCTTTTGAAATAGATATGAATAACTTAAACAATTCAAATCTCAAAATACCAATTTCTATAATGTCAATAGATTTAGATGGTCTTAAAAAAATCAATGATAAATTTGGCCATCAAACAGGAGATTTATACATCAAAAATGCAAGTAAAATTATACAAGATGTAATAAATAAAAAGCATATAGTTTATCGTGTTGGTGGAGATGAGTATATAATTATTTTGAAAGATTCCTATCGTGAAGAAATAGATAGTATTGTCGATAAGATTAACTTAAAAATAATTGAAGAAAACTCTACTAATGAATTAAATTTATCCATGTCTATTGGATATGCTGTCTTTGATGAAAACTTAGATACCTCTTTATTTGATACATACCATCGTGCAGATTCTGAAATGTATTATAACAAAAGAAAAACTAATAAAAAAGATTAATATTTATTTTAAATTTATATAAAAAAGTCTATTCTATAAACAATAAATTATAAGAATAGACTTATTTATATGTGTATTTTTATACAATAACTTCTTTAATTAAAATTTGCTCTTTTTTCCAAACGATTTTTTATAAATTCATGAATTACTTTAACTAGTACATTTGTAATTAATATCAATACAGCCAGTGCTGCTGCTTGTGCTGTACTTCCCTTATCATCCAACTGTACAATTGATATAGCTGCAACCTTCGAACTTGCTGTATATATAAAGACTAGCGCTGATATTGTTACCATAGAATTTAAGAAAAAATACATAAAATTTTCTAAAACTGCTGGCAAACAAAGTGGTATTGTTACATTCTTAAGAATTGATGCACTATTTATTCCCATCGATTTTGCCACCATGTCTAATTCTTTGTCTACTTTCTTAATAGCTGTAGTTGCAGTTATAAATGCCACTGAGAAAAAGTGTACTACATTACATATAACCATGATAAATAATGTTCCATACAATCCATTAAATAAGTTTTTAATGTATATTGTATCCATCAAATTAAACTCTAATTTATTAAAAAATAGTACATAAGCTATACCTAACACTAACCCTGGTAATGCCATAGGTAGTGTACTTAAAAAATATCCAAATGACTTTAAATATGGAGCTTTTTCTGTTTTTTCGTTTAGATATGCAAATAAGAAAACAAAACTTGTACCAAGAATCGCTGTCAGTAATGACATTTCTATTGAATTTATAAATGGCTTAATTCCATCAATACTACTTTTCATAGAAAAGTGTTCAAGTGTGAGTCTTAAATCATATGGCCAAACAGATATTAGTGAAGATAAGATTACAGTCAACATTACAGCTATTATTCCAAATGCAATAATTCCTACAATGACTCCAAACATACTGTCTCTTAACTTATTAGATTTAACCTTATATGGGATTGATTTTGAATTTATATATGAATTTTGATTTTTTTCGATTTTTTTAGTTACTATAAAAGATATTATTGCAGGTATTAAAAGTAATATTGATACAGTTGCTCCCATAGGCATATTTTGCTGCCCTATAATTTGCTTGTATACATCTATTGATAATACATTGAAATCTCCTCCAATAACTTTTGGAGCTCCAAAGTCTGTAAAGCACAATGTGAAGGATACAAATGTTGAGCTTATTAAAGAGTACTTAATACTAGGTATCGTTATACTTAAAAACTCTCTTATCTTGCTTATTCCCATAGCATTGCTAGCTTCATATAATCTATAGTCAGTTGAGTTTAGTGATATATAAAGTATTTGAAATGATTGAGGAAATACATATATAATTTGTGCTAATACTATTCCAATTGAACCATATATCGGAATATTTATTCCAAGTAAATTAGTCACTACTCCTTGGTTTCCAAATAAATATACCAGACCTATAGCGTGCATCATTGTAGGAGCAAACATAGGAAACATCGCTATAGATTTAAGAAGTCCTTTAAACTTAATCTTTGTTCTTGTTAGTGCATATGCATAGACTAGTGCAAGCGTTAAAGATATTATAGTTGATATAACAGATACAAATATTGTATTTTTCAGAGAATTTAACAGTGCTTCAGAAGCTAAATATTCTCTAAAATTTTGTAACCCAACAAAAACTCCATCTTTATCTAAAAATGCTTGTACAAACAGATAGATTATGGGTGCCAATAAAAATATTACCAAAGACATAACTAATACTGTAAGTATACATTTTTTTATATCTAAATTCATTTTAGATTTAATATTTATACTTTTAGAACTTATAGCATTATTATTCATATATTTATGCTCCTTTAACTTTTGGATACTTTAAATAGTATTTTTCATCTATACTTACACTTACAAAGTCGCCTTCTACTAAATTTAAATTAACCCATTCTTTTATAGAAACATCACTTATTATAAAGTTTTCATTTAATTTATCTTTTATTTCCACTCTCAATAGATTCCCTCTAAATTCTATATTAGATATTGTTCCATGATAATTTTCTTTTGTTGACTTTTCTATTTGAACATATTCTGGTCTTACAGTTAATATAGAATCTCCTCTATCAAAACAGTTTGTATCTCCTATAAATTGAGCTGTAAATAGGTTTTGAGGATTTTGATATATTTCTTCTGGAGTCCCTATCTGCATTATGTCACCACCATTTAAGATTGCAATTTTGTCTGCCATAGTTATAGCTTCTTCCTGGTCATGTGTTACCATTATTGTTGTTATATTTAATTCTTTCTGTAACTTTTTAATATCCATTCTAAGTTTGTGTCTAACCTTTGCATCAAGTGCAGACATTGGCTCATCTAAAAGTAAAAACTTTGGTTCAAGTGCTAATGCTCTTGCTATTGCAATTCTCTGTTGTTGACCTCCTGACAATGCTTTAGGATACTTATGAGCTTCATTACTCAATCCAACTGTTTCAAGCACTTCTCTAACCTTCTTATCTATCTTTTCTTTTGGTACCTTTCTTTCTTTAAGCGGAAAAGCTATATTGTTATATGCTGTCATATTTGGAAATAATGCATATGATTGAAATACTATCCCAAAACCTCTCTTTGATGGCTCTAAATCTGTGATATCTTTATCTTGAAGAATTATAGCTCCACTATTTACATCTTCAAGCCCTGCTATTATTCTAAGTAATGTAGTTTTTCCACATCCACTAGGCCCAAGTAAACATAGAAATTCACCTTCTTCAATATCTAAACTAATATTATTTAACACTCTTTTTTGGTCATAACTCTTGAACACATTATTTATTTTTAAGTAACTCATATCTAATCTCCCCTTATACAATTATATTTGTTTTTTTAATTTTGTTTTTTAATTTTTCTTATAAGTTTTTTTCTCTATTTTTATTAAAAAATCCATTTAACTTTTACTTACTTTCAGATTTTGAACCATATTTTGATTCCCAAGTTTTTAACACTTCACTTCTATTTTTTGATGCAGAGTTTAAATCAACTTCTTTAATCAACTGTTCTAATGGACGTTTAGAGTAACCTTTTGGTACAGTATTATCTGTCTTTATAGAAGTCACTGCTACTTCATGTGCATATCTGTCCATAGCTGAATCACTTATTGCCCAGTCTAAAAACAATTTTGCTTCTTTTTTTATATTATCTTTCTTAACCAAAGCATTTGCTTCTAAATCCCAACCTGAACCTTCTTTTGGAAATACTACTTCTATAGGTTCTCCACTAGACAATTGCTGTGTAGCTCTATATCCAAGTGTAATGCCTATTGGGTATTCTCCTGAACCAGCTAGTTTTGCAGGTTTTGAACCTGAATGTGTATATGTAGCTATATTCTTATGTAGTTTATCCATATAATTATAAGCTTCTTTTTCACCCATCATTTGGATAAGTCCTGATACTGTAAGATAACCTGTACCAGATGATGCTGGATTTGGCATTGTTATAAGACCTTTGTACTCTGGTTTTATTAAATCATTATATCCTTTTGGAACATCCAACCCTAATTTTTCAAGTTCTTTATAATTAACTACTAATGCTGTCTCTGGTACACTCATACCTACCCATGATACATTTTTTCCAGTATCCTTAAATCTCTTATCTACCTTGTCATAGTTTTTAGGCTTATATGCTTCAAGTGCCCCATCTTCTTTTAGTTCTATCATATTCATTGCTGATAATCCCCATATAACATCTGCTTGTGGATTATCCTTTTCTGCTAATAATTTTGAAGCTATTACACCATGAGAATCCATCACTATTTCTACATCAATATTAGGATACTCTTCTCTAAATCCTTCCATATAGTAAGCTATTTGCTCTTCTTCTAATGCTGCATATATTGTAAGTTTATTATTTCCTTTTCCTTGAGTAGTTTGTGGTGTTGTTGATATGCAACTTGTCATAAATGCAATTACTACAATACACAGACAAGTAAATATAAATTCTTTCATATCTTCCCCCTTTTTTGTGTTTTTATATTTTTTTAATTGTTTTTTATTGTTTTTGCTTATGTTTATATAATACACCTAATTTGTTAATATGAAGTTAAGTGTAAATTAACAATTCGTTAATTTTTAGAAATTTTTGTTAAATTTATTATTTTTTTACAAAGTTCTATGCATATAGACCCTTGTATCTTCATAAAACTTCTTATAAAAAACACCCTTTTACCCATACGAGTATGATTTTATTTGAAGTTTTTTTATATACAAGGTAGAATATACATAACTTTTACATCAGGAGTGTTGAAATATTGTACAAAATAAGCCTAACTCCTATAAACTAGGACGTTAGGCTTATTTTGTATAAGTATTTAATTATCCAACTAAATCATTTTTCTTTTTTTCTTCAAGTGATTTTTTAAGCACCATATCCTTAACCTTCATAAGTCTAGTAGTACTTGCTCTCTCATTTTCTTCAAGCTTCATAGCAATATACTTAATAGTTTCAATGTAATTTGGTATCATTACATTTTCAAGAGCATTAACACGTCTACGTGTCTTTTCTATCTCTTGTGCAAGAAGCTGTGCACTTTTTTCACTTTCTGCAAGTCTTAAAAGTGGTTCCATTGCATCTGAAAATGCTTCCATAGCAGAATCTAATTCCCCTGATGTAAAAGCAAGACCATAAGGATAAATATCACTTTGATTGTTTTCAGTTTTAAAGTCAAACACAGGAACATCAACACTCATTATATTTCTTGTAGAAACACCTACAGAAACAGATTGTTTTGGCATCATAAGTGCTGAACCTAGATACTCCTGACTCATAACTGCCCTTGCAATTATAAAATTTTTATAAGCAGCATCAAGAGCATTTTCTGCTTCTTCACGTAATCGCTTATTTTCTCTTACAATTTCAAGAAATTGTTTCATAAGTTCATCAAGCTTATCTTTAAGAAGCTTATGACCTCTTGTTGCAGTTTTAAGGAGTTTCTTAAGTCTAGTCATTTCCATACGTGTTGGATTTATATTTAATCTAGCCACAGATATCACTCCTTAGGCATATATTTTTCAAAATATTCATCACGAATACGTTTAAGTTCACTTTTGGGTAACATACTAAGAAGCTTCCATCCAATTTCTAATGTCTGCTCAATAGTTCTGTCAGTTCTAAACCCTTGTGAAACGTATTCTTTCTCAAATTCATCTGCAAATTTTGCATACATTAAATCAATTTCAGAAAGTGCAGATTCACCCAGTATTGCCATAAGTTCTTTTGCATCTTTACCTCTTGAGTATGCTGCAAAAAGCTGGTTCATTGTATCTGCATGGTCCTCACGAGTCTTACCTTTACCAATCCCCTTATCTTTAAGACGAGAAAGTGATGGTAAAACATCTATAGGAGGCTGTATATCTTTTTTGTAAAGTTCACGGTTAAGTATAATTTGTCCTTCTGTAATGTATCCTGTAAGGTCAGGAATTGGATGTGTTTTATCATCCTCAGGCATTGTAAGTATTGGAATCATTGTTATAGACCCTTCATGCCCTTTCATTTTTCCTGCTCTTTCATACATTGTAGCAAGGTCAGTATAAAGATAACCTGGATATCCACGACGTCCTGGAACTTCTTTTTTAGCTGCAGAAACTTCACGTAATGCTTCTGCATAGTTTGTAATATCTGTTATTATAACAAGTACATGCATATCTTGCTCAAAAGCAAGGTATTCTGCTGCTGTAAGTGCCATTCTAGGTGTAGATACACGCTCTACTGCTGGGTCATTTGCAAGGTTTACAAATACCACAGAACGGTCGATTGCACCAGTTGCTTTAAAATCACTTATGAAGAAATCTGCATCTTCAAAAGTTATACCAACAGCTGCAAATACAACGGCAAACTTAGAGTCAGTTCCACGAACTTTTGCTTGTCTTGCAATTTGAACTGCAAGATTAGCATGTGGCAAACCAGAACCTGAGAATATAGGAAGTTTTTGCCCTCTAACCAAGGTATTAAGTCCGTCTATTGCAGAAACACCAGTCTGTATAAACTCAGCTGGATAATCACGCGCTGCTGGATTTATAGGTGCACCATTTATATCAAGTCTCTTATCTGGTATAATTTCTGGTCCACCATCAATAGGTTTACCCATCCCACTAAAAACACGACCTAATATGTCTGGTGAAACTCCAAAATCAAGACTCTTTCCTAAAAAACGTACTTTACTTTCAGCAAGGTTTATACCTGTTGAACTTTCAAAAAGTTGGACAAGTGCAGTATCTTCATTTACTTCTAGAACTTTACAACGACGAATTTCTCCACTTGAAAGCTCAATTTCTCCAAGTTCATCAAATTTTACACCTTCTACGCCGTTTATTAGCATAAGAGGACCGGCTACCTCTTGTATTGACTTATATTCCTTTATCATAGTTCTTCAGCCCCCCTCTTTTTAATAAGGTCAGCAAGCTCGTTGTCTATTTCATCTTCAATTGCATCGTAAGCAGCATCTAGTTTATCTTCTTCTACATACTTAGCACGACCAATCTTTTCAAGAACTGAAAGCTTGATAATATCATTTATAGTAACATTTTGCTTAATAGCATCTTGTGCTGACTTATAGAATTTTAGAATAAGCCCCATCATTCTATATTGTTTATGAAGTGATGTATAAGTATCAACTTCATGGAAAGAGTTTTGATGAAGGAAGTCCTCTCTTATAGAACGAGTAACTTCTAATATCAATCTATCTCCATCTGAAAGTGAGTCAACACCAACCAATTGAACTATCTCTTGAAGCTCAGATTCAACTTGCAAAAGTTTCATAGCTTGAGCTCTTTGAGCTGAGAAATTATCATTTACATTTTTATCTGCCCATACATCAACTTTCTCCTGATAAAGTGAATAACTTGTTAACCAGTTAATTGCTGGGAAGTGACGTTTGTATGCTAATGAAGCATCAAGTCCCCAGAATACTTTTACTATACGAAGTGTTGCTTGGCTGACAGGTTCTGATGTATCACCACCAGGAGGAGAAACAGCACCAATTGCTGTAAGAGTTCCTTCTCTGTCATCCATACCTAGACAGTTTACTTTTCCTGCTCTCTCATAGAATTGAGCAAGACGCGAACCTAAATACGCTGGGTAACCTTCTTCACCTGGCATCTCTTCCAAACGACCACTCATCTCTCTAAGAGCCTCTGCCCATCTTGATGTAGAGTCTGCCATAAGTGCAACACTGTATCCCATATCTCTAAAATATTCAGCTATTGTAATACCAGTGTATATAGAGGCCTCACGTGCAGCAACTGGCATATCTGATGTATTGGCTATAAGTACTGTTCTTTGCATAAGTGACTCGCCTGTTCTTGGGTCTTTTAGTTCAGGGAATTCAAGAAGAACATCTGTCATTTCATTTCCACGTTCTCCACATCCTATATATACAACTATATCTGCATCTGCCCATTTAGCAAGCTGATGCTGTGTAACAGTTTTTCCACTTCCAAAAGGCCCTGGAATAGCTGCTACACCACCTTTTGTAATTGGGAAAAATGTATCTATAACTCTTTGACCTGTAACAAGAAGTGAATCTGGTGTTTTCTTTTCCCTATATGGTCTTTCTTTTCTAACTGGCCACTTTTGCATCATAGTTACAGCTATATCATTACCTTTTTCATCTGTGATAACACAAACTGTATCCTCAACAGTAAATTCTCCAGAATATATTTCTTTTATAGTACCTTTTACTCCATAAGGAACCATAATCTTACATTCCACTACAGCAGTTTCTTGAACTACCCCAATTATATCTCCTGCTACTACTTTATCACCAGCAGACTTTTTAGGTTTGAATTCCCATTTAATTGTTCTATCAAGTGAAGATACTTCAACACCTTTAGTTATATTAGTACCTGAAATCTCATACATTTTTTCAAGTGGACGTTGAATACCATCATAAATAGTTGAAATAAGACCTGGCCCAAGCTCAACACTCATAGGCATTCCAAGAGAAACCACTTCTTCTCCTGGTCCTAGACCAGAAGTTTCCTCATAAACCTGTATAGAAGCCTTATCTCCATGCATTTCAATAATCTCGCCTATAAGATGTTTATCAGAAACTCTTACGACGTCAAACATATTCGCATCTCTCATGCCCTCCGCTACGACAAGCGGTCCTGACACCTTTACAATTGTGCCTGTTTTCATATTCTCTCACCTGCAATCATATACTTTATCAAAATTTAAATATTCCCTCCTATATTTTATCAATACATTTTTTTAGCATTAACAAAATTTGAGATTGTCTCTTATTCAATTTGCATCTATTCTTTAAATAATATATCTGCACCTATAGCACGTTTACTAGATTCTCTTACTTCATTCATACCTAATCCCATACTTCCTCCAATACCTGGAATAACTATAATAGCAGGAAGTTGATAGTCTTTGTATTTTGCTATTGATTCTTTTGCAAGCAATGACGCCTGTTCTGTAATATAAATTATCGCATATTCATCTTCAACCAACTTATGTATACTTTTTTTAATTTCGTCACTATCATAGGCTGGGAAGATATCTATTCCAAGAGCTAAAAATCCCATGATGCTATCTTTATCTCCAACTACTCCTACTTTATACATAAGCATCCCTTAGCCTTTCTTTTATAGTATCTGCGTCTATATTATTAAGCTTACTAGTCATAATAATCCTAATTGTTTTTATTTCTGATTCTTTAGCATATAAATATGCAATTAGCGGTTCTAGTGTAAGAGGTTTAAATTTTGCGTCTCTAACATATTCCATAAGATAATCATCACAAAGTTTTTCAAAGACAGTAAATCCACTATCCATACCATTTTTACAGACATCAGAGTAAGAAGTAGATTTAAAACATGATGCTGGAGTGTCTGAAGAAAAAGCTTCTAAGAATTTTTCTTTATCAAGTGAACCACCTGAAACAAACACATTCATAAACATATCAAAATCTTTCTTCATATTTTTAACTCTTATAAAACTCTTTAGATTTGTTAAATCACAAACTTTCATAACATAATCTATTACAAATTTATTTTGGCTTTCTGTAGCTGTCTCTTTCATACTTGAAAAAGTTGCTTTATCTAAAACAATATCAACCATTTGACCATTTTGTGTTTTACTATAAATCTCAAATGCATCTGTTATTGCTCCTGCCATTATCTTAGGTAAATCACTAAAACTACGATTTGCTAAAGATTCTTTAAGCTTAGCAAGTGGAATTGTACCTCCATCAATTAAGTACTTTTCGCCATCTACACCAGAGATTTCTTCTTTAATCAAAACTTTTAAGTTATGATAATCATTTTTATAAAGGAATACATCAACAAATTTTTCTTCAGGGGCTAGACCTTTAAGAATTTCATATGTTTTAGATAATTCTTGAGTCAAAACATTCTCAAAATTGTGAACATTATTGTTTGACGAATCCGTATAACCTGCTTCTGCTATAATTCTTAAAGAGTCTTCAGGGCTTTTAGCTTCTGCCATTTGAATAAACATTTGTCTGTTAAGAAGCTGTTTTTCAAGCACTCTTATTCGTGCCACGGCATAGGGATAAGTTTTTTCTTCTGCCATTTTTTAACCCCCCTCCTTAATTAAACAAAATTTCTGCTGCAATTTGCTCAATATCTTCATGCTCTACTGCAATTATAGCTTCAAACGAATAATTATACTCAATATCACCTTTTTTAACTATGAAACCTCCAGTAATATCTCTAGTTTCATCAGACACTTTGATGTCTTTTTTAGATAATACATCTTTTAATGTTTTTCTATCTTTTTTAGATAATACTATCTCAGAACCATCTGTACAATTCGCTTTTTCAATCATATTTAATATAATTTTTTCATATTCACTATCTTTAAGATTTAGAAGTTTATTTTTAGCTTCTAAAATTACTTCTTCTAAAATCTGTTGTTTCTTTGATAATATTTGTTTATTTGCCTCCATATAAGCTCCTGATATTTCTTTAGAAGCTGCTTTTTCTGCTTCTGCCTCTGCAAGCTTTGTATAGGAAGCCATTTCCTTTTCAGCTTTTTCATTAGCTGAGCTTATCTTTGAATCTGTTTCAATTTTAGCTTTATCCAATATTTCTTGCGCCTCTTGCTTGGCATCAGCTATAATTCTGTCAATCATTTTTTGTTCATTACCCATAGGAGTGCTTCCTCCTTTTCATTTTTTTTACTTATGAATTATATTCTATAATTATCCAATTGCAATTCCATTGTAAGCTAAGAAAGAAACAAGTAGTCCTAAAAGAGCATATGTTTCAACTATAGCTGCAAATGTTATAGCTTTACCAAGTTCTTCAGGTCTTTTAGCAACTATTCCAACCCCTGCTGCTGCTGCCTTACCTTGTGCAATACCTGATACTAAACCAACTAGACCAATTGGAAGCCCTGCCATAAGAAGTTGTAAACCTTGAGCTGATGTTGGTATCGCATCTCCACCAATAATTCCTGCTTTTGATAAAATAAGGAAAGCTATGATAAATCCATATAGACCTTGTGTACCAGGAAGAAGTTGTAAAACTAGAAGTTGACCGAATTTACTAGGGTCTTCTGTTACAACACCTGCTGCGGCTTGCCCTGCTATTGAAGTACCTTTAGCAGAACCCATACCTGCAAATAACGCTGCTATAGCAGCTCCTGATATTGCCAAAAATTGACCATTTCCTAACGCGTTTAAAAATTCCATATTTACATCTCCTTTTTATTAATGCTTGTATATTTTGTTTTATACTTAAACGGAACAAAAGGAACTCCTCCGCCTTCATAAAACTTATTGAAAAATTCTACATACTGTAACCTACTTGTATGAACATATGCACCTAGTGCATTTATAAGAAGGTTTATTGTGTGTCCTACAACACCAATTACAACTGCAAATATTGGACCAGCTATAGCCCCTAAAAGATTGATAACCTGCCCTATAACTCCTGTTGTTAGACAAAGAGCCATAATTCTTGTATAAGATAATATATCAGCAAAATAACTTGTTATACCATAAAGACTTGAAAATCCTTTAAAAAGCTTAACAGGTACTCCTTTAAAGCTTCTCCCTTGAGTAAGAACAAGACCTATAGCACCTATAATTGCTAAATATTTTCCTACTTCAGAAAATACGCCTATATCTCCTGCAACAAAAGGTATTATAAGTAGACATACCCCTGTTATACATAAATACCAAAATCCTACGTCACAAATTGCATCTATGACCTTTCCATCTCTTATTAGTGTATATGCTTTAATTCCTAAACCTACATATATATGGATAATACCGAACAGTAATGACATCCCCATAAGTACCATAACATCCTCTAAAGGATTAATTAAAGCTTTTATAGGAATTAAATCCCCCAAAATACCCCCGAATATAAGACCCCATATAGTAGTTGAAACTCCACAAATACCAATAAGTTTAATTAAATTTCCTTCACCCTTTTTCATCTTTGATTTGTATATAATAAATCCACAAACTAGGGCAATTATTATCCCATATGCAGCATCACTTAGCATCATTCCAAAGAATATAACATAAAAGAAAGTCATAATTGTATTTGGGTCAATATCTTTTGTGCTTGGACAACTGTACATGTTTGTTACACTTTCAAAAGGTGTTACAAGTTTATTGTTTTCAAGTAGAATTGGGAAACCTTCTTCTTTATTTCCTTCCTCTGTTTGAACACAACAATCAAACTTTTCTGTGATTTCATTAATTAGCTCACTGGCACTTTTACTTGGCAACCAACCATTAAGACAGAATGTTGTTTTTGTTTTTACAAGTCTCTCTATAATCTTTTTCTGGTCTCTTTCTATAGTGTAAAAATCATATAGATTTTCAAGCATGTGTATATTATTTCCATGATTTTTGATTTCTTCTGTCTTATTTTTAGAAACGTTTTCCTGTCTAATTATCATTTCATTGTATTTCTTGATAGCTTGTGATGGTGTTCCTTCCTCACTTGGTAATGTAACTATTGAAAAATTAAATTCTTTAAGAACTTCTGTAGCATTATCAAAAGTTTCTTTTAAAGTAATTAAATAAACATAGTTCATTAACTTGTCAGAGTCAATAATTCCAAGAACACTTTCTGGCACTTCATCCTCTAGTCTAACTCTTAAAGCATCAATATTTGCGTTTGTGGGTATCGTTCCTAGAATAGTTTTTGTATACTTAGTTTCCATCTTTTCAAAAGGAACATCAAAGTTTACCCATGGCTCTAACATACTTTTATTATTATTTAATAAATTTATGTTACTCCTTATTGCACCTATCTCTTTATTTAGATTATTTAACTCCAAAACTTCAGCATAAATTTCCTCTTCTTTTTCACTGTCAATTTTGTTAAATTCTCTTTTTGGTGCAAACATAGCTTTTTTTTGTTTCACTAGTGAAGAAACAATGTCAATCGCTTGATTCACATGTGCCATCTTCTGTTCTAACATTATAACCTCTGACTCCTCACCATCTTTTGTAAGATGATTTTTTAACTCATCCATTTCAGTAAGAAAGGCACTATCATCAATTTGAACAAATCCACGGTTCATAAGTAGCTTTAAAATTTGGCTTTTTTGAGCTTCTAAGCCAACAATAGATATCTTGTTCATATTAACTATTGCCATATTATCTCACTACCTTTCCAATAACCGCCTCGATTGCCTTACTTCGTCTTTCTGTCGCAGTTTTTTCAATTTTCAGACATTCACTTTTAGCATCTGCCAAGATTTTATCAACCTCTGCTTTACTGTCGGTGACTGCCTTCTCAACAAGAGTTTCTTCCATAAGCTTTGCTTGCTTTTTTACATCAGCCAAGATGCTTTCACATTCGTTTACAGCATCAGCTCTGATAGACTCTGCATCAGTAACAGCTTTTACTTTAATACTGTCTGCTGTCTGCTCTGCCTCAACAATGCTTTTTATTATTTCAAAAGCCATCCAAATCACCTCTCTTACCTTTTTACTATGTATATAACTAATTAGAGTTTTTTATTCTAATTAGATTACTACCTCATTGTTAAAGTATAAACAGCATTTTTATATAATAATTAATTTTTTTCAACGTTTATTTTTTAATAAAACACATTTTAGAGTAGTACTTGCTTAGACTTACATTCTTTTTTGACTTACTTTTAGACTATGACATGAGTATGATTTTTAAATATCATTATTTTCAATAATTATAATTTAAAGCAATATGGTTTGTCAATAGCGTTATTTTGTTTTGAAATTAACGTTTTATCGACATTTTTAATTTTTATTTCAATCTTTTTTTACGTATAATTTTATTTTTTCCATATAAATTATTTTTATCTTTTTTTTCAACACCTGAGATGGTAAAACTTATTGTTTTTTTTGAATTTTTAGAAATATCTTATATTTTTTCATCTAACTTTTATAAATCATTAGCTCATATCGATTTTTGTCAGCTTATTTTAGTTTAATTTTTTCTAAATTTATTAGAAATAAGTTAATCCTTTTTTAAGATTGATAAAATTTACACTTATTTTTAAATATTTTAATCTCTCAATTATTTTCTTAACTTTAAATATATAATATAACTAATTAGTTTATATATTATATATTCGCCAACATGATGAAAAAGTCCTCGAACCAATCACTCCAATCTTCAATAGGATATGCAGCTCCTCCATTTACGCTTTTTAGAAGATTGGATGTATATTCTTCTCCTATAGAAAAAAGTTCACCTATGGTTATATCATATCCTCTATATGTAACTACTTTACAAAATGAATCCATAACATCACGTTGTTTTCTTGTTTCCATAATCTCTTTCGTGAACTACCATCCACTTAACTACCTACGGTAATGTTTGAAGTGGTGGCTTCTTGGTCAAGATAACTATTGTTATCA